>CAYWHV010000238.1:0-4560 GCA_964458045.1 uncultured Methanospirillum sp. | reverse complement strand
CAGCAGCCCGATATCTCCGGGATCCGTGGATGTGCTCCTGATGCAACAATGACTGCCTGAAATGGAGTGTCAACCCCGTCGATGAGAAGCGTTGACCCCTGGATCTCCGCAGAACCACGAATGACTTCCACTCCGGCCTGTTTTGTCTCCTCCTCAAGAACACCTGCAATAATCCTGATGGTCTCCTGCATCTTCTGAATCAGAACCGGATACGAGAACCCGTCAGGTGAGCCAAGAAACCCATAGGTTTGAAATACCCGTGCCTGCTGAATGAACCTCGCTACATCGTTTAAGGCACAGATGGTCATACACCCCTGATGCAGACACTGTCCTCCGACCCCCGCCGATCGTTTTTCAATCAGCTGAACCTTTTTTCCTGCTCTGGCAAGCCGCATGGCCGCGTACCGCCCCGCCGGTCCGCCACCTATCACGACGATCATAAACGAGTATCGGTCAGCGGTGATGATATATCAATTGAAATGAGATCAAAAAAAGAGGTGAATTTAGAGTTATTCTGCCCCGGCAAAAAATTCAGGATCTATTCCTGCCGGCTCTTCTGGTCGTTTTTCCAGCACGACATCCAGCACTCCGTTGCAGAACGACCAGGAGGAGGTCTCCGGAATGATGGGAAACTGGAGATCAATGCTCCCGGACAGGCCTTGCGTGCTGATATTACACCTGCGCTCAGCAAACTCCACACATGGTTCAATGGAGAGGTGTGGGGGAAGCTGAACGGTGAGGTAGGCAGTCATCCCTGCATCGACCATCTCATAAGCAAGACCAGGCTTTTGCTCATGCCTGCTTCCGGAAATACCATGGTCCTGGGGAGACAGTCCTCCGGTAATGATTGCACACCCGATTATACCTGGTTTCGCCGGTGCTCCGTCCTGCATCTTTCGCATATTCTGTTCTAATGATGTGATCTGCTCAAGCAGTTTTACCAGGTTTTTGAGCAGGTCATCGTAGGGATTATTCGGCATAAATACCTCGAAGTTCTAATCCTGTTCCGTTCCTGCATACGATACCTTCGTCCATCAACTGGCGGAGGGTACTATCAACCGTCTCCGGAGGAAGGTCTGTCATGTCCCGTATCTCTTCAGTATTCTTTGCGCCGTGTGCGAGAGCAACAGAGACCAGCAAACTTTCTTCTCCGCTTCCGGCCCGTTTGCCTTCATGGAGAACCTCGCTTATCTGGTGATCTATCTCCCGCTCCATCTCCTCTAACTTCCGGGCAATTTCATCACGTTCCTGAATCATCTGCCTGAGTTTTTGCAGGGAGATAAGGAGGCGCTGTTCACCGGAGAGCACAACCGGGACCAGTTCATGGCTCTGGACATCCAGATGTACCTGGATACTGATGTCATGCTCAAGGTAGTAATACTTTCTTCTCCGGTCATCATTTCGAAAACCCAAGATTCGAGCATTCTCAAGCATCTGTAGGTGATCAATGACCGCTTTGGGCGATATCATCAGCCGCTCAGAGATCTCCGTCACAAAACAGGGCTTTTCCCGAAGGAGTTCTATGATCCTTCTCCGGTTCCGGTTTCCCAGGATATCCAGAAGCCGGGCAAGCTCTGCCTGTTCCAACATCACTAACTCTATGTTAGTGAAAAAGAGTATTTATTAGATTCTATAGTTCGGAGCTTCGTCAGTGATGGTAATATTGTGCGGATGGCTCTCATGATACCCGGCCTGGGTGATCCTGATAAACCTGGTCTTTTCATGCATATCCTGAATATTCCGCGCTCCGGTGTAGCCCATTGCTGACTTCAGACCACCGATCATCTGGTATATGACATCGGCGACCGGTCCGACATAGGGCGTTACTCCCTCAACACCTTCGGGCACAAACTTCGTCTTTCCGATCTCCTTCTTCTGGAAGTACCGATCTGATGAAACACCGGTGCTCATGACCCCAAGGGATCCCATACCCCGGTACTGTTTGTACTTTCTGCTCTGGATAGTGACGATCTGACCGGGTGATTCATCCGTTCCGGCAAAGAGATTGCCCATCATAACCGAGTCCGCACCGGAGGCGATGGCTTTTGCAACATCTCCGGAGAATCTGATACCACCGTCGGCAATGATCGGAACATCGGCCCCTTTTGCTACCTCGGCAACCGAGGCAATGGCGGTAACCTGCGGAACACCGACACCGGCAACCACCCGTGTTGTACAGATTGACCCCGGACCAATTCCAACTTTCAAACCGTCAACCGTGTCAACAAGAGCCTCTGCCGCCTGTTTTGTTGCAATGTTCCCTGCAATGACATCAACCGGAACACTTCCCTTGATATCCCTGACGCTTTTGACAACATTGAGATTATGACCATGGGCACAGTCTACCACGATGGCATCAACCCCTGCTTCAACAAGGAGCATAGCCCGTGCGTGGTCAAAGGGTCCGACTGCAGCTGCAACCCGGAGGTTTCCATTGTCATCCCTGATTGCGTGGGGGAACTGGCGTTTTTCCAGGAGTTCCTGCATGGAGATGATTCCGGTCAGGATCCCTTCATGGTCAACAACAGGAAGCCGCTCAACCTTCCTCGAGTACATCAGGTCAAATGCATCATCGATGGATATCCCTTCCCCGGCGACAATCGGCTCATGGGTCATGATGGACTTGACCGGTTGGTTTCCAATCCTGCTGACCATGGCCCGAAGGTCACGCCTGCTCACAATACCGATAACTTTCCCGCCTTCCACAACCGGAACGCCACCGATCCCGTGGTAGGTCATCATCCGGTCAACATCAGCGATGAGTGAATCCGGGGTGACGGTGAGGACTTCACGCTGGATTATCTCAGACTCATGCTTGACTTTCCTGACCTCCTCTGCTTCCTGTTCCGGAGTCATGTTCCGGTGAATAACAGTAATCCCGCCGGCCCGTGCAAGAGCAACTGCCATGGATGAGGTACTGACGGTATCCATGGCTGCACTGACCAGTGGAATATTCAGGGAAATGTTCCGTGAAAAACGGGTGGAGACATCTGCCTGATCCGGTTCCACTTCTGAAGCGGCCGGGACAAGCAGGATGTCATCAAAGGTAAGTCCTGTTTCTGCCTGTAATTTTTCGATAAACATGTTCAATGAACCATACTGACTGCCTTTAAAACAAGTTCTTCCTGTACCATGGCTCTGCGGTCTCCGCCACACACCATCCCCCGCACTCCGATGATATCAGGATTAATACGTTTCAGGATATCGATATCCTCAAATTTTAATGAGCCGGCCAGAGCCGTTTTAATCCCAAGTTTCTGATTTAATTTCGTAAACTCAACAAGCATGGCTTCATCCATGAATTCAAAGGTGGATTTGCCATCCTTAATACCCGTATCAACCATGGAGATATCGACCCCTGCTTTTGCAGCCAGGGGTGCCATGTCAAAGGGTGAGATGGTTTCGAGGCGTTCCCAGTCAGAATAAGCTGCAATGACAACGAACTTTTCCGGATAGCTCTCTTTCACTGCACGGGTAACGGAATTAATCAGCATCTCTGCTTCTTCGATTCCATCAAACATCAGCCCGACTTTTATATAATCTGCACCGGCTGCTGCAGCTCCAAGGGCAGTAAGCGCTGCCCCTCCTGGTTTATAGTCAAAATCTCCAATGGCTGCACTAACTGGTTTATTCGTAAGATCTTTAATAGCCCTGATTATCCAGGGAAAAGAGGCTCCGAGAGATCCTTCTTCAGGACGTTTCACATCGACAATATCTGCTGAAAGTGCCTTCTTTGCTTCTTCTATTGTTGCTGGGCTGACAAGCAACTGCATACATTTTATGGATCGGGTATCTAAATAGTGATTACGTTTGGAATATGGACCTATATCTTGCCACAGACTTGAAATCCGGAAAAATCGTTCATGGAAAGAGCGGTATGCGGGACAGTTATGTTCCGGTTACCTCACTGCACGCAGACACGGCTGAACCGGTCGGGTTTATCGAACAGATCAAACCCCGTTTTTTATATATTGCAGATCTGGACCGGATCTGCGGAAACGGGGATCATGATGCCCTGATACCGGCCCTTGCAGAATTAACAGGACGCATACTTTTAGACCGTGGATGCAAAGGGCCGGATGATATGCCGGATATTCCTGGAGTCAGTATGATCGTCGGGACTGAGACCGCTGCAGATACGCTTGCTCAGTTCACGAAGGGAGTCCTTTCGGTCGATATCAAGAATGATCTGGTGATTCCCTGGAACAGTGATCCGGTCACGTTTCTTTCATCCTGCAACCGGTACCGGTTTGAGATGGTGATCCTCCTTGACATTGGCCGGGTCGGGACCGGACGGGGACTTGACAAGGAGATGCTATCCACATTCAGGGCAGCATATCTAGGACCCCTGCTCTGGGGAGGTGGCGTCTCGTCTGAAGAGGACCTGGTGCTCCTTGAAAAAGCCGGGTTTGACGGGGCAATTATTGCAACCGCTGTTCACACCGGCGTAATACCAATTGAATATATCAGGAGGGGGACATTCTGCTCGTCACCATAGAAGGCATAGACGGGAGTGGGAAGTCAACCCTTCACAAAGCCCTGGGACCATATCTTGCCGAC
>CAYWHV010000237.1:0-4572 GCA_964458045.1 uncultured Methanospirillum sp. | reverse complement strand
CCTGCACCGGCGGCATATATCTTGCCATTCTGTCGATGATATCGCTCCGGACGGATGTGAGCGGAGGTCTTGGATACCTTCTCATCTACAACTTTGCATTCATTCTTCCGCTTCTGGTCATCATTGCCCTGGTCGCATGGGGCCTGCCTCCGGAGCGGGTGAATGAGTTCAGGTTAGAGCAGAGAAGAGTAATCCGGATTATCATCGGATGTATTATGTTCTTCTTTGCAGCCATCATCCTGATGGAGTTATTCTAAAATAGATTACTCCTTTTTTTGCCGCCACTGCTCCTGAAACTCCTCACTCATCCTGACCAAAATCTGAAATATCTCCCGGATGGGTTCGGGATCAAGATCCAGTTTTTCGGATTCAGCTATGGCCCGGTCAAGGACTGCATTGGCCTGATCAGGTATCCTGACCGGGAGACCATGTCGTTCTTTTTCTCTGGCAATCTCCTCTACAATAATCATTCGTTCTGCGATAAGGGTGATAATTGCGCGATCTTTCTCTTCGATAGATGACCGGAGTATATCAAGTGACATATCGGTACATCATTGGTTTTGATTCCTAATAGGAGAAACAGATGGCTGCCATTGACAGGGATTATATTTCCGGACAAGTCTCCCCCTCCGGAGACTCTGAGCATTTATTGAATACAACCCCGAATATCTGATAATGAACTTCACTTTGAAAACAATCCTGTATGGTTTTCTGGTCTGGCTGGTTCCATTTATCATCGCAATTCCTTTCTATTCACCCAATGGATCACTTCTGGTTGATGTGCATTTTTTTAAGACGGTCATGATCATCACCGGAGGGGCCATTGGTGCAGTGCTTCTGATTAGACTATTTTCGGAGATATCAGACCAGTATGTCAGAAAGGGATGGATCATCGGGGCAATATGGCTTATCATCAACTGGATTCTTGATCTTGGTATTCTCCTCCCCCTGAATGGTATGGATATCTCCACCTACTTCGGGGAGATCGGGCTTCGATATCTTATGATCCCGATCATGAGTGTAATGGCAGGATATGTCGCAGCGAACACAGCAAATAAAGACCATATGAGACCATAAATCATAAAGGAAAGCGAAAAAGGGGGCACTTAGGTCAGGGATATTTCCAACAGGAACCTGGTAGTACATTCCCGGGGTATTCCAGAACTATAATTCCCATGAATTAAGCCAGAAACACCCCTTGTTTAAATAGGGTATTGCAAGGCCACTGAAATTCACCAAATACCTCTTTATTTTACAAAAGAGAGTTAAATCAAAGACACATAGCGTGCCGCTATTCATATGTATGTATAAGGGTTCCCACGTATAGGATTAGAGGGAGATCATACAATAGCGGCCTTCTATTTGAACATTATTTCCTGCACCATAAAGGCCCCTTTTCCTTAAAAATGTGATTCTAGGCAGAAAATAGAGAGAAAAGAGGCGAAACCACATTTTCGGCCACCATACCAGCTATCGTTTCACCACAATGAGAGTCAGATCATCAGACTGCGGTGCAGTTCCGGCAAATGTACGAACCGCCTCAACGATTGCCTGCACCAGTTCTTCTGCAGAGGAGAGATGGTGCTGCTTTATCACTTCATAAAGCCGCTCTTCGGTGAATAACTCTCCATCGGGATCCATCGCTTCGGTCACCCCGTCTGAATAGATAACAAGCAGATCACCGGCGGAGAGTGTGACTTCCTGCTGCACATAATCAGGATCATCCAAAAGCCCAATCACCGGACCGGTCGGATCAAGAGTTGAGAGGTTCATATCTGCCCTGAACAGGATGGGAGGGTTATGACCTGCATTGACATACCGAAGTGTACCGGATGGAGCATCGAGAACCCCGTAAAACATAGTTACAAAACTTATTGAACCCGAGTCCTCGATAAAAATCGAGTTTGAAGAACGCATTATTCCTGCAGGGGATCCGGGCCAGCGGGTCAGAATCCGGATGATGGTCCGGGATAGTGCCATGAACAGGGCGGCTGGCACACCTTTTCCTGCAACATCTGCAAGAACGAGGGTAAGGGAGTGTTCATGCCTGGAGAAGATATCATAAAAATCTCCGCCGACTTCAAGAGCCGGGATGGTTATCGCTGCGATATCATAACCTTCAGGAACCGGAAATGAAGCGGGGATGATCGATTGCTGAATTTTTGATGCAAAGACCATCTCAGAACGTTTTCGTTCAATCTCCTCGCTGTACTCCTTGATCTTCCGGATCATCCGGTTCATACTGGTTTCAAGCTCAGTAAATTCCAGGGTGTGCATACTTCTGATCTGATGATCCAGGTCTCCATCCGCTATCTGGTGCACGTCGGTAACAATCTCCCGAATCGGACCTGAAATCCGCTTTGAGATAAAAAACGCCAGAATCAATCCGGAACCGATTCCCAGGATTCCAAACAGGATGAACTGAAGGAGCAGCATATCGAGTTGCTCTTTCAGCCGGTCTCCATATCTGATTACCGCAACGATACTATCATCAGACAGTGCTTGTGGGTTTTTCAGATCGATGAATAATAGAGTGGTGCGATCTCCCTGTACCGGAGAACCAAGGGATGTACCTGACCGTGACTTGAGAGCCTTCGTTATTTCTTCGGAGGGAAGCGAATCCACATCAGGGTCAGAGATATTCTGATCTGAACTCCAGACCGCTATTCGGTTCCCCCAGATATCATAGATCTCAAGAACATCAATATCCGGGTTTTCATCCCATATCCGTCCAAGCATATACTGGTACGAGAATTCAGACCTGATATCGGCAAATCCATCAGACAAGAGACCAATCTCAAGAACATACCGGTGATCAGGAGTCGGAATATATGCAAATTTCCGGAGATCCCCAAGGACATGTAAATCACTTTCATTCTGAACAGACCTGACCACCCGATCCATGGCAGGTGTACTGCCCTTCATGTTCTCCATGAGTGAAACATAAAAATCAGGATATTTTTTAAAATCAACCCCCTTCACATCCGGATCTGTAGTGTACTCAATAATCCCGTCTTCATTAAACACATATAGGTCTACCGTGGCATTTGTCTGCTGACTGAACCGGGCCTTCAGGGAGATGAGATCCATCGCCGCAGGATCCTGATTGCTCTGATTGTATTCTTCAAGATATGTATAGAGCATCTCTTCCATGACCGGATTTAAGGAACTGTCTATCAGATCCAGCCCTTTATTCACCAGCTGAACCGATTCGATCAGAGTATGCTCTGTATATGCCTCAATAATGGCATGCTCCCTGATGACATCCTCGGAAGCCCAGATGTAACTAAGTGGTAATAATCCGGCAAAAACGAGAGCAATAATGAGAATGATGTAGAAAATGAGATAATGCCGGATGGATATTATCATAGAAAACGACTCATGACCCCTGGACAGGAATGATATCAGATACCGGTGCAAGTGTGATGGTTGCACTTCTGATCATGGTGACGCCTAAAAGCCGGTGCATCGCAAGGAGGGATCCTGTTAGGAGTCCATCGGTTATCCGGGTCTCCATATCAGTTTCAGGGTTCCATGGGATATCATGCATCACCGCCCCACACAGGTGTACATAGAGTTGTGAGGGATGTGACGGGGTTGGGAGAAGTGCAATTCTCTTCAGAAGATCTTCTGAAAACTTTTCCCTGGCTCTCGGAATATTCACGATGTATCCGCATCCAAGAAGGGTTTCACCACGGTACTGCGGATCAAGCACATCAACGGAAACAGTGTCCAGGAGGTTTCCCTTCACAGGAATATAATAGAGCGACTTGTGATCTTCTGTATGAGTCCCTTCTGACTGCTTCTTTTCTGCCGCCTTCAGAAGGGAGGAGGCAATGTCCGAGCTGCATACTCCTTCAATGCTAGCCTGGAAGGTGAGCGAGCAGATACCGCTCCATGAGGGCCAGGTTTTTTCTGCAAACCGGAATATTTCCTCAGCGATGGTCTGGAGGCTGACCGGTTTTTTGAGGTTTTCAATAGTCATAGCAGCGTGCATCGGGCCGTCAAGGCAGACCTGGAATAGGCCGGTATGGACAAGGTCTCCGGACTCCATGATGTCACGGGTGATGTAATCGGATGTCTTGTTTCCGTCCGCCGGCACCCAGATGACAGAACCAGATAACTCCAGCATCTCACCGGCAAGGTCAGAAATTGCCTGTCCATCTGTACCGATCGCACCAATACCAACACTATACCGACCCTTTTCATATGGAATTCTCATAAAATCCTGCGACGTTATCTCTCCGGCAGCAATCCGTGAGATATCTCCCCTGACTTTGAGCTGGACTGGACCTGTGGTCAGCTCTGTCACAGTAAAAATGCCAGATGTGCCTTCAGCATGGTCTGCCGGTCTGGTAACACAATGTGCCAGTGCTTCTTTCAGTGTGGGATAGATCGAAAATGCCTGAAGAAAGCCACCCATCTTCAGAACTTTCAGGGGAAATTCCCCGACCTGGCAGAGGGAAACCGTTCCCTTGCGTTCCTGCATCTTCCGGTACACTTCCTGGAACACCCGAAGACCTGCAGAACTGACATAGTCAACCCCTCCCAGATCAAAGAGTATCTCCCGAT
>CAYWHV010000236.1:0-4592 GCA_964458045.1 uncultured Methanospirillum sp. | reverse complement strand
TTATTGTACCAGTAATCAGAGTTCCGGGGATCAAGACCGATGGCGACCTCATATGAGGCGATTGCTTCATCCACCTGGCCGAGTTTATATAAAGAGACTCCTTTATTGTACCAAGCCGCTGCATTTGAGGGATCCAGTTCTATTGCCCGCTCAAAATATGCAATCGCTTCCGGATACATTCCCTGGCTATATAAGACATTCCCGTCTGATATCAGGTCATCTGACTGTGTGGCAAGAGCAGGTACAATAAAAACGAGTACCGCCAGTATGATGAAACCATGAACCTGACGTGGAATGGTCATGTATGCGAAGTTTCTCCTGTTGTTCCTAAATAGTTTCGAGCAGGGTCTTATGAGGTTCGTGTTTCTGCCCGCCGTATCCTCACAAGGGGGCTGCTTTTCTGTAGGAACTCACTGATAAACGGTTCAAACCCTGGCTGCCAGCACTCAAGCCCTGAATGGACCACAAACTCCTCTTTCATGGAATGCTTGACGTGTTTGCCGAGAGCGGTTGCAAATACTTCAGGCGAGGAGAGGAGATCATATGCCCGCCGGTAGCGCCGGGGAAGTTCCACCCCGTACCGGCCGTCACGGATGAATGGCCCGGCAAAGATGATGTCAGAATGAATATACTTGTCAATGAACTTTGCTGCATTCACATGGGCGGTAACCGGCGGGCCTGCATGGAACCTGATCACCGGAAGGGTATCAACAAGGAGCTCAAAAAGGAGCATACTCCGATCCTCAAGCATCCAGGTATCTGCCCGTGCAACCACAAACTCATGCCTCTTTAAAAGGTCAACCAGGGTGTGCAGACTTTTCCTTAGCTGTGGGACGACACTGTCCTCAATATAGGGAGGGGTTTTCAGGGTGATTGCAAGAAATGCAGACTCCCGCCCCTTCAGCAGGGCACTGACCTCTTCTTCGGTCAGGATGCATATTGGTGGCCGGTAGAAAAACCACTGGGACGGTGATTTCAGATATCCCTGGCAGAGCTCAATAAACTCAAGCAGTTTAGTATCTGACACAGAGGCCGACACATTCCGACAGGGATCAACCGGATCGATGACGACCAGTGGTTCATCAAACCATTTGGCGGCATGCTGCTCGATATCGATGAACATGCCAGGTTTCCAGTTGGCAGCCGCCGCGAGCAGGTTATGAAACCCTTCATGATGAAGAACCAGGAGTTCACACAGGTATCCGGCAAATCCCTCGGTCATCTGGTCAGACCCATAGACCCCCCCCGCCTTGACAAACTGCTTTAAGAGGAGAACATCGTCGGTATACTCCCCAATGCGGGCAGAGATGTACCGGTTATGAAAGGGTGTCCGGTCAACCGCACTCTGGATCCCGGTCGCCTCCAAAACCTGGTAACAGGGAACAAGGTCAACATCAAGGCCGTCAATGGTGGCATTCAGATACGGGTGCTCAGCATACTTCTCCCTGATGGTACCGGTATACTGCTTTGCAATGCTCCAGGCAAGGGCAAGACCATCCCGTTCCAGGTCCTCTCGTGGCAGGGCAGGGTCAAAGAGCATGAACACATCAAGGTCTCGGTCACCATGCACACAGGTCTTTCTGGCAACCGACCCGACCATCATCCCGTCAGCCTTACCAGACGCACGGATATCTGCAATTAGCTGGTCTGCAAGGGCGTACATCCGGTCAAACTCATCCACGGTGGGGCGGATCTCTGCGAGAACTGACAATTCAAGCGGCGTGAATGTCATGAACGCTCCAGGAGAGGGACCCGGAGAATATCGGTATATATAGGTCCGTCAGGGGTCAGTTCACTCTTTTTTAATATAAACTCCCTGACCGGGATGGTTCCGGAGCATGAGGAGGCAACCCCTGCCAGGGCTTCAAAGAGTGACTGATGAAACTGCCTGACCCGTGCAATGGTGATATGGGCTCTGAACTTACGCTTCTCCGGTTCAAACCCAAGTGAAGCCAGGGAGGAGTCAATAGATTCTGCAAGTGCCCGGCACTGCCCCGGGTCATCCACCTCTGCCCAGACCACCCGGGGAGCACGTTGACTATTGGTTCCGATAAGCCCCACCTCCATGGAGAAGGGTGAAACTTCAATGGTTTGCAGTATTTCGGTGATCTGGGAGAGGGCAGACCCGCTCACTTCACCGATGAACTTTAACGTGATATGCATCGACTCCTGATCGACCAGGGTCAGACGGGCACGGCTTGACCGCAGGCTGTCCTGAACATCCCTGAACTGTTCCCGGATCTCATCAGGAAGTTCGATTGCAACGAATAGACGGACCATTCTGGCTTATAATGTCTTTATCTTATAAGATAAGGGATTTTGGATCATGCAGGTATTTATAGGGATATACGGAAAGGGATTACTGCCCGGATCAATTATTCAATGAAGCACTCCAAATGATTATTGATCATTATGGGGGCGGTCTTTATCGTATATACACTTGAGTTTTGTCCACGTTGCGAAATTCTCAAGGATTTTCTTACATCTCACCAGATTCCTTTCACGGTTGCAGACATGTCATCTGCGAAAGCACTGACTGAGCTCCGCGTGAACGGAGTCTTTGTTCAGGAGGCACCGGTTCTTCAGGTCGATAAGACGTTTCTGACCTCAAAGGACCTCTTCAGTGGTGACGCCGTCAATGAACAGCAGATATTGCAGCTCTGCTAGGTGATGGAGTGGCAGGGATTACACGTCAGACAACATTAGACGGAATTGCCATCCCGTCAATGCCGCCGGTCAGGACCAGTGACGGGCATATTCTGGAATGGGACCGGGACCGTATTGTCAGACAGATTCTGAAAGAGACCAGACTCGTTGAGACTTTTTATGGATTTGAAGGAGCAGACGAGGAATCGGCACAGGAGATAGCACGGGAAGTTGAGGACCGGATTAAAAAACTCAACCTGCGCACGCTGTCCGGCCCCCTGATCAGGGAGATCATGAATACTATCCTGATCGAACGGGGGAGGATACAGTGGAGAAATGTCTGCACCAGGGTTGGAACTCCGGTCTTTGATGCCCATCAGATAGATGTCGGCAGGGGATTTGAGGCAAAGGATAATGCAAACCTGCAAGAGAATGCTGAAACGTCTCATAAAAAGAAGGCAGACAAGATCAGCAAGGAACAATACCTCCTCCAGCTTCCTCCCCACCTGGCAGACCGGCACCTGTGCGGGGATATCCATATCCATGACCTTGAGTACTTCGGGACACGGCCCTTCTGCCAGGACTGGGATCTTCGGTATTTCTTCTACTATGGTCTCATGCCTGACGGGAACGGGACAAAGGCATCGGTCGCCGGGCCTGCAAACCGGGCAGAGGTAGCAGTACTCCATGCGGTAAAGGCTCTTGGAAGTGCCCAGACCAACTTTGCCGGCGGGCAGGGATACTATAATTTCCTCACATTCCTGGCGCCGTACTTCACCGGTATGGAATATATCGAGATGAAGCAGCTGATGCAGATGTTTGTCTACGAGATGACCCAGATGATGGTCGCCCGTGGTGGTCAGCTGGTCTTCTCATCAGTCCAGCTCTCACCGGGAGTGCCGAAACTCTGGAGAGAAAAGCCGTGTGTTTATAAAGGAAAAGTCTGGAATGGAAATGATGCCCCCTTACAGACATATGGGTCATGTGAACGGGAAGTCAGGCTGCTCTTTAAGGCTCTCATGGAGGTCATGCTTGAGGGTGACTACTGGGGCAAGCCCTTTAACTTCCCAAAACCGGAGATCAGCATCGAACCGGACTTCATGCATGAAGACGACGAGTTCAATGCAAATAACCCGGATCTCCCTACTTATGAAGACCTCTATCTCATGACCTTTGAACTGTCCTCAAAGTTTGGAACACCCTATTATGACAACCAGCTTCCTGCCTACCGGGGGGCTGGTGAAGGAATCTCCTGCTACCAGTGTTGTGCCTACCAGTTCTCAACGATGGCAGATCAGGACGCGGACTTTGATAAAAAACTCTATTTTGAAGACGGTATGCACTTTTCCATGGGGTCATGGGGTGTCGTCTCACTCAACTGCCCACGGGCATCTTACAAGGCACATGGCGATGAGGAACGGCTCTTTGCCGAGCTCCGGTCCATGATGGACACCGCTGTTGAGGTGTTTACGATAAAACTCCGGTGGATGGAACTTATCAAGAAGAGTAACCGGATGCCTTTTGCCATGCAGCATCCACGTGACCCGAAGACCGGTGAGCGGGGTGCAATAGCTGTTGACTTTGACGGACTTGTCTATACCATCGGAATTGTCGGCCTGAACGAACTGGTCCAGCACTTTACTGGTCATCAGTTACACGAATCAGATGATGCATTCCGTCTCGGGGTTCTCACAATGACCGAGATGGAACTCTACAGCCAGGAACTTACCAGAAAGCACGGGATGACCATAGCCCTAGCACGGACACCTGCAGAGACAACCGGTCAGCGGTTCGCCGTTGCCGACCTCCTTCGCAGGGAGTTTCATGAGGGGGCAAAGCAGGTTATTAAGGGCAATCTTGACTTTGTCTTATCCCGTCTTGGTGATACCCGTGACCTTCCGATCTACTATACGAACGGCACTCATGTCGCTCCTGGTGCAGATATC
>CAYWHV010000235.1:0-4598 GCA_964458045.1 uncultured Methanospirillum sp. | reverse complement strand
CGGGCAGTACATTGATGACAACAAAGTCGTTGCGCATAAAGAGGAACCGCTGACGTTGCTTCTTCATTGGGCGGATTACTGGACGGCGCACATTTATGAAGAAGGAAGAGAAAAACAACTGCAACAGTAGAATACCCATCGGGGAATAAGAGTAATGCTCGGAGGAAATTATGACCATTGTTGACAGGGCCAAACAGACGTTATGGAAAAAGTCGGGACTTAAACATGACCAAAAAGGTTATTTGGCAAAGCCAGAGATGAATCTTTTACCGGGCGTCAAACCGGAGATGATCAAAAATGACTATGAGAATGGCAAGGGGCATGAATGGGGACGCAAATTTCGAGCCATCCATTCATCGGCCGCTCTTGCTGCCAATACTTTCGGTCGATGGAAAAGTGAATCGGCACGATTGATGTTTGCCGGCCAAACTGGCTTTGACAAACTGAAGTTGGAAGCGAAATGCCCTACAGGGCTTGGGGGAACACCGCCACACCTTGATGTTCTGCTCGCATCAACTGATACCGTTATAGGAATTGAATCAAAACTCCTCGAACCACTCAGTCTGACAAAGCCCGAGTTTTCGGCCAGCTACTCAAGAGAAAGGCTACCTCTATGCGAAGACTCCTGGTGGACACTCCTGGAGAACATGCGTCAAAGACCGACCTCACGCTTGGATGCAGCCCAACTCATCAAGCACTACCTTGGACTACGGCACAGTTACCCAGGCTTTAATAATGTACTGCTCGTATATCTGTTCTGGAAACCTCTCAACGCGAATGAGTTTGACGAATATGAACGTCACGCGGAGGAATTGGAGGCGTTTCAAAGGGCAATACAGCATTCAAACAAGGTAAAATTCATGGCGCTGGACTACTTGCAACTTTGGAACGAGTGGGAGAAAGATAGAAACATGGCTGAACACGCAAAACTTCTCAAAGACCGTTACTGCGTAATGATATGAGTAAATACAAGTGACGTAATATTGTATCATCCTTTTAGGGGTAAATGCGGATATGATAGAAGAATTGAAACTTCAACCGGCGGCGCCTCCATCTGGACGATTGATTGTGAAGCGAAAAGGCCACAGCATCACCCGGCAGATTCCCAAACCGATTGTTCTGGTGGACACGCGCGAGAAACACCCTTTCGATTTCAGCCGGTTTCCGAACTGGATCGCAGCATCCAAGAAACAGGCGCTGAAAGCCGGCGATTACAGCGTGGAAGGCATGAAAAACTTGCTGATTTTGGAGCGAAAAACCCTGACTGATCTGATCACGACTGTAATCCAGGAGCGGGCGCGCTTTTTTACACAATGTGAGAAAATGTCGAAGTGCCGCTGGAAAGCCCTGCTGATCGAAGCAAGCTATGAAGACATCAAGACTCCGTATGATGAGGATGAATACAATACCCACGCTCATCCAAATGCCGTTTCAGGCACGCTCGATGCCCTGGAAGCGCGCTACGGGATTCCGGTCATTTACACTTCCTGTTACAGGCCGCTGGCCGAGGAAAAGGCTGCAAGCTGGCTTTCAAAGCATTTCACCTACTGGTATCTGGAAGAAAACGGATTCGGCCGCGTCCTGCAGGAAGGGGATCTGTGACCTGCGCTACGATTGTTCTGATGAAGAACGGGGGTTCTGCATTGTTATCTGTCTGATGTGTTACCGGATGATGAATGACTTCTGATGCCGGAAAAGCAGTGCGTGGATGAATATGATCTTTCGCCTCTTTTGTCTCACGCTAGCAGAGATGCCACACCGCGTATGCGGGGTAGACTCCTTAACGGAGGTGGAGACCCATCTCTATCCGCCACATTTCTTCTTGCAATGTATTTTTAAAATTGTAAGATTGCGGGCAATTGAAAACTGTTTGTTGGGATTGAAAAACTAATATTTCAAGACCTGACCCAAAGAACAAAGAACACATTGCCTGATTCTGTAAAAGAAGATGATCTTGTCTAGCTTGTTGAACGCTACCCGATGCATATCGCCGAAATTGACTCCATTATGCGCCAGTCAGCCGTTAAATCGCTTATCGAAGGAAATGCCCAACAACCATCTCTTTCTATGGTGAAAAAAGTGATTGATCGATATCGTGGGAAAGATAATGTGCCATTGGTATTTGGCGAGAAATGACCTGTTTTGGAATTAAGGAATTCAAATTTTAAAGCACTTTTCTCTTTTAATTTTTCTGGGAAACGAGTAATATCGCACCTGCAAATCGGGAAAATCTTAATTGTTGGCGTGTAATTGATAATCAAAATATAAGGAGAAGACTATGGCTAAACATGATGTTACATTTACAGTACCTGATCGTCCCATTGGTAAAGCTGACATAGAATTTCGTATCAAAAGAGACAGTGAGGTGTTGGGAAAATTGAAAATATCAAATGGTTCAATTGTCTGGGTTCCTAAAAATCTCTCATACGGCTACAAAATGGGATGGTCAGAATTCGATGCGCTAATGCAGAGTAAAGGTACGCATGAAAGAAAGAAGTAAACAATGAGAATACCTTTGAAATAAATACAAAACTTTCTAATTGCTTTGTAAAAAATTATAAACGCCCAAATCAGTAGATCCGATCGCAACCCGTTGGGCTGCGCCAGTTTAGCTTTTCATTATGATACGGAAATGTTAAAGAATACAATATGGAGAATGTAAATGTCATTTGTTGAACCTATTACCGTTAGAGAAGCAATAGAAAATGTTCATAAAAAAAACTATTTACTGCCAGCCATCCAGAGAGAATTTGTGTGGGGAACAGATCAGATAGAAAGGCTCTTTGATTCCCTAATGAGGGATTATCCAATCAGCTCCTTTCTGTTTTGGGAAGTTGAAAAGCAGAACATCGGGAAATACCAATTTTATGAATTTGTCCGTGATTATCATGAAAGAGATAACAGGCATAATCCAAAGGCAGATTTGAGTGGCGAAAGTGGAATCACTGCGATATTAGATGGTCAGCAGCGACTTACTTCTTTGTATATTGGTTTAAAGGGAACTTATGCCTATAAATTGCCTCGAAAAAGATGGGATAACGATTCAGCGTTTCCTAAGAGAAAATTGTATCTAAATTTATTATCACCATCAGAAAATGAGGACTTGGCGTATAATTTCAGCTTTCTTACAAAAGAAGAAGCAAGCAAAAATGATAGTGATAACTTTTGGTTTCTTGTTGGTGATATTTTGAACCTAAATGAAGAATATCAAGTAAATGATTACCTAATTGAAAATGACATTTCTTCACTAGAAAAAAACAAATATCGTTTTGCTAACAAAACGCTTTATAAGCTGCACGCAGTCATCCACAAGAATAAATCAATAAACTTTTTCCTTGAGAAGGGGGAAAGTCTCGATAAAGTTCTCAATATATTTATACGCGTCAATAGTGGTGGCACGCAACTAAGTTATTCTGATCTTTTACTGTCTATTGCTACTGCACAATGGAAAGAAAAAGATGCAAGAGAAGAAATAACAGCATTTGTTGATGAAATTAATGCAATTGGCGACGGATTTAACACGAATAAAGATTTCGTTTTAAAAAACTGTTTGGTACTTGGCGGTTTTAAAGACATTGCTTTTAAGGTTGATAACTTCAACCAAGACAATATGATTGTGATTGAAAAGAAGTGGGAAGAAATATCAAAAGCAGTAAAAGCATCTTTCGTAATCATATCTAGTCTTGGTTATCACCGCGATACACTGACATCTAATAATGCACTTATTCCTATTGCTGGGTATCTATATAAAATTGGAAGTCCAGATAACTTCTCTGAGTCATCAAAGTATCACGAAGATAGAAAGAAAATATTCAAATGGCTCGTGATGGTTCTTCTCAAAAGAACTTTCAGTGGTCAACCAGATAATGTCTTGCGACCAATTCGTGAAGTAATAGAAAGTGCTGAGGTTGGGTTTCCATTTGACGGTATAATCAGCAAGTTAAAAGGTAGTACAAAAGCCATATCATTTGATGATGATGAGATTGACAACCTTTTATATTATCAATATGCGCAAGCATACACATATTCTGTTCTTGCATTTATTTATCCTTCCCTCGATTTCAGAAATAAGTTTCACCAAGATCATATTTTCCCCAAAAAACTATTTACAAGAACGAAATTGATTAGACGTGGTATCAAAGAAGAAGATATTGATTTCTACATGGATAATTACAATTGTCTTGCTAATCTGCAATTGTTAGAGGGGGTGCCAAATCAAGAAAAATCTGGCAGCGAATTCATTGATTGGATAAGCGCAAAGTATCCAAAAGAAAATGATAGAAAATCATATATGCAGAGGCATTATATTCCGGATGTAGATCTTTCGTTCGATAATTTCAAACAGTTTATAGAGGAGCGGAAGAAGTTAATTGTTGATACATTTAAGCGTTTGGTTTCATAAAATAAACGGGACAAGTACAATTATTTCTCTGATCAATGAGATAATATAATTCTGCGTATAAATATGTTTTTAAAGGTTGATTCTAATCCCCCCCCCACTATGAACACGTACATTTGTTTGGCTGCCCTGAAGAAGCTCATGCGTAAGCTTCCCCTAAAGGTGGACATGTTAAAAGTAGAGTTTTCTGGCATACTAC
>CAYWHV010000234.1:0-4608 GCA_964458045.1 uncultured Methanospirillum sp. | reverse complement strand
ATATTCTTGTTCGGATCACTTCAGATTCTGTCTTTGAATCACGTGATCTGTACCGATCTATTGCAGAGTCGGTTATCAGCCTCTATGGTGACAATATCACGGCACAGATCTGGCCGTCTGTCATGCAGGTATCCGGCTCTTATGCAATTATCAGATGCAGGCGCGGCCTCGAACATCATCTGGAGACTGCTCTTTCAGCGATATCACAAATTGAGGGTATTCCCGCAGCAATACACCCGCTCAGAACATCTGGAACGATCCGGACCCTGAAAGAAAAGATGCCGCTCTGCACAGACAAACGAAACGCAAAAGCCGTGATATCAGGAATTACCTGTGATGTGGTTGTTTCCATGCAGGGAAGGATAGATCTCAAAGAAAAGGGGATTTATCATGAGATACCACGGTACATAACAGAAGAAGATACTGAGGACCTGTACTATGATGAATAATAATCAGGCCGCATATGATCGCGCCATTACTGTTTTCAGCCCGGATGGGAGATTATACCAGGTTGAATATGCACGTGAGGCGGTCAAACGCGGCACAACTGCAGTGGGAATAAAATGCCAGGAGGGCGTTGTCCTGATAGTTGACAAACGGATCAACTCCCGTCTTCTTGAGGCAAATTCAATAGAGAAAATTTTCAGAATCGATGAACATATCGGGGTTGCGTCATCCGGACTTGTCGGGGATGCACGCGCACTTGTTGACCGGGCCAGAATCGAGGCTCAGATAAACCGGGTCACCTATGACGAACCAATCGATGTCGAGACCCTGGCAAAAAAACTTGGTGACCATATGCAGACCTATACCCAGTTTGGCGGGGCACGCCCCTATGGGACTGCACTGCTCATTACCGGGATATCAGACGGTCAGTTCCGTCTCTTCGAAACAGATCCGAGCGGCACCCTTCTTGAATACAAGGCAACCGGAATCGGGACCGGCAGACCAGCGGTAATGAAACTGTTCGAGGAAGAATACACACACGAATGTTCCATAAAGGACGCCATTACCCTGGGCCTCAAAGCACTTCACGAGGCAACGGAAGGAAAGTTCGATGTGAACACCGTTGAAATCGGAGTAATTACCAGGGATGAGGAGCAGTTCAGAAAAATGTCACGGGAAGAGGTTGCTTCCTATATTGAGCAGCCACAGTAATCAGGATCAGGGGGCAGACCGGTGATATCACTCGATGATGCAGTTGTTGCAAAACTTGAGAGCCATGGTGAGCGGTTTGAGATCCTGGTAGATCCGGATCTGGCTGCAAAAATCAGGCAGGGGGAGGATCTCCCAATAGAGGATGCTGTTGCAGCACTTCAGATCTTTGAGAACGCGTCCCAGGCTGAACGGGCATCAGAGGAATCTCTTAAGAAAGTGTTCAAAACCACAGATTTTGAACCAGTTGCATTACACATCATCCGGAAGGGAGAGATTCACCTTACCTCAGAGCAGCGGAAGGTTATGACCGCAGAAAAACGAAGACAGGTCATCACCTTTATCGCGCGTAATGCAATAAATCCCCAGACCGGGCATCCGCACCCGCCACAACGGATTGAACTGGCAATGGAAGAGGCAAAAGTCCACATTGATCCATTCAGGAGCCTTGAAGAACTGGTAAAGGACACGATGAAAGCGCTCAGGCCTCTTATTCCCATCAAGTTTGACGAGGTCAGGGTTGCAATCAGGATCCCTCCCGATTACGCACCTCGTGCATATGGTGAGATCTCAGTCGTTGCCGCCATCGAAAAAGAAGAGTGGCAGAAGGACGGGTCATGGATCTGTGTCGTGGTAATCCCTGCCGGAATTCAGAATGAATTCTACGACCTGATTAACCGGATCAGTCATGGGGATGCAGAGACGAAGATCATCAAGTAACTATAAGTGTATTTGAATCCAATAAAAAAGGACATCTAGGTAGGTTTTGAATATGGCCAGAAAAATGGTAAAGGCAAAGGGGAGGGTATCCGGCTCTACGGGCAGATTCGGTCCGAGATATGGTCGGTTTATTAGAAAACGAGTACGTGATGTTGAACTGATTTCAAAAGCAACACACACCTGTCCCCGCTGTGATACCGTTTCAGTAAAACGGAAAGGAACGGGCATATGGGAATGCAGAAAATGCTCATTCAAGTTTGCCGGTGGCGCATACGTCCCGATCACTCCGAACCTGAAGGTTGCCCTGCGTACTATCGAACGGACCATGAAGGAGGCGTAAACCTCCTATGCCCGGCTCGTATAAGTGTGCCCGGTGTAAACAAAAGGTCGAGATCGATATCAATGTCCGGTGTCCGTTCTGCGGCCATCGGATCCTTTTTAAAGAACGGGGAGCAGCAATTAAAGAACTCAAGGCCAGATGACTCTGGTCACTACTTCCCGTCGTTCCACTCCGGCAACCAGATCGATAGCAAAGGATCTCGCATTTGCAATCGGAGCACAGTATCTGCCACGGGGAAAGCATGGACTTCGTGAAATATCGGATGAACATGATCTTTTCATAGTGTTTGAGCAGCAGAGCTCAGAGATACTGATGACACTCTATCAGGATGGCGAACCATGTCTGATGCGAATTATCAAAAAGCATGAGACAGGTGTCCGTGAGGGCCTGCTGAAAAAGGGCATCAGAACATCTGATGGTGAACTGAGGGGGATCCTCGACAAGACATGCCCGGTTGATTATCTTGAAGATAATGATCTGATACTTGCCTTTGACGGCCCACAAAGACGGTGCATGACTCTCATGTTTGGCAGGGTTCCGTACGATGCATGAAGCAATCTTCTCCTTTGACACTCCTGATGCAGGAGTTATTGTTGCGTCCCTCATCCCGGAGTCAGAAACCGACGGGGCGGGTAGATCCTGGGGGACGATACAGGCGATATCTGAATCATCATTTGATATCCATATCCAGGCAGATGATCTGACCGCGCTCAGAGCCGCCCTGAATACCTGGCTCAGACTGATCCAGATATCAGAGGAGATGGTACAGACAACTAAAAAGGCGGGAAGAACAAATGAATAGGAGGAGTTAAGGATGCAGAATATTTCGCCAAAAGTGCAGAACCAGATAAATATGCTTCAGCAGATGCAACAGCAGATGCAGACCATCCTCTCTCAAAAGAGCCAATATGAACTGGCTGCGCAGGAAGCACGAAAAGCGGTTGAAGAACTGAACGAAACAGATGACTCTGCTGCGGTATACATGAACGTGGGAACTGTTGTCATGCAGAAACCTAAATCTGAAGTCATCTCCAAAGTCTCTGAGAAGATCGAAACACTGGAGATCAGGATCCGATCTATAGAGAAGCAGGAAAAGATGCTTCAGGAGAAGTTTGAGAAACTTCAAAGTCAGGTTCGTTCAGAGATTGAGGGGCGAAAATCCCCCGACGCAAACTGAATCCATATCTTTTTTGAGCGAGGATTGCCGAGCCAGGTCAAAGGCGACGGATTTAGGGTCCGTTCCCGAAGGGGTCCGGGTGTTCAAATCGCCCTCCTCGCATTCTTCAGAAACTGGTACAGCTGATATCACTACGTTTTTTATTCACAGAAATCAATACTTCTCCAACTGCTCATTATTGAATTGGGGTTGTGGGGAATTGTGATGTGGCATATACAAAAACCGGAAGTACATACCCGGCAGCAAAAACTGCTTAGAATTATCCAGGCAGTGATGCTGGGAGTACTTCTTGTCGTAGCAGGGACTTTTGTCGGAGTGGTGTATGGTGAGACCCAGGCAAAAGCCTCTATTGATTCAGGACCTGATGTTGCAATTATTGATGCTTCTGTGAAAATGGACATCTCTGACATGGGTGAGATTACCCTTGGAACGATACCTGATGAACGGCTGATCATAACCATCACCGTCCAGAATACAGGAAACCGGGAGGCGCCAGGGTATAAGCTCCGTGCGTACCTGGTCAGGGTTGGCAGGGAGGATGAGATCGGAACACAGATTGGGGGTGATGTTACCGATACCAGACTTGGAGCAGGCGAGATCCGTACATATACCAAGAGCTGGTCAATGCCTACGCACCTGAAAAAAGGCGAGTACCGGGTCATGATCGCTCTTGATACAAGCAGCTATTTTATTGAGCCAGACACAGACAACAACCGGATAACAAGTCAGCAGTCAGTGGTCCCAGGAGCTCTGACCGGGCCAGAAGGATCAATCCCGGTGTATTCAGCTGCAGAGATTACCAAGCCCGGATATTATGTGTTAAAGCGGGACATCTTTGGCGGGAAAAAGATCAATATTTTTGAGATAAAAACCTCGGGTGTCACGTTTGATGGAGGGGGAAATACTATCAGTGGAATATCTTCAGGTTTTACATCAGGAATTTATATTAATGCAGGGAATGCAGTCCGGGATATTACCATTAAAAATGTGGTGATTGAGGGAGTAGATGCAGGAATCTGGATGTATAAAACCAGTAACAGTGTCATTTCAGGTTGTACCTTCAGAGATGCGAAAAACATGGGTGTCCGGCTTGATCAGTCCAACCAGAACCAGATATATGATAATACCTTTGATAAAAATTCAATCGGAATTGGAGTTTTCCAGTCTAAAGACAACATCATATTCAACAATGTTCTGAAAAATAAGTATAATGCAG
>CAYWHV010000233.1:0-4620 GCA_964458045.1 uncultured Methanospirillum sp. | reverse complement strand
TTATCCATCTCAGTTCCATAGAGAGTAAATCCCTTTTTATCCACCGAGACAATCTTGTAGAGCTGGCGTATTTCTTCAGGAACCCGCATGCCGGGGATTGATCGCATATTGATGAAATTGTCAATCTGTACCTGGAAGTTTTTCTTGAGCAGTTCGCGAAGCTCCTGAATATCATTCCGGAGCGTTCTGATGTCTTCCTGGTTCCAGTGCAGGATATTATGCTCAAGTTCTGAAATCCGGTCTATTGCCTCTTTGCTCTTTTCAATATGTTCATCAACGGCCTGTGACAGAGCCATCTCGGCCATCTCAGCGCTATCGATATTTTCATATTGCATGATAATTTCCCTTATTCTGTATACGTATACCCTGCAGCTAAAATCAATCTTGTTCCTGTTCCCCCTCCGATCCCAGGACCGGCAGGTGAGAAAGCCGGTGCGTTCTTAATAGACTGATGAGTTCCGAGGCAGCACGGGAAACCGGTGGTGTCAGCGGGGTGTCAGGGTCAAGACAGCCGGGCTGGATTCCGATAAAGGTGACTGGTGAATGGGGGGCACATTGCTCAATGAAGAAGGTGAGGGGGAGCTGATGCGTCCCAATCCCATAGTCCCTGATATATTCAGGTGGAATGATTCGGATACTTCCCGGCTCAAGACCCATGTGGACGGCATCGACGATGACGATTTGATCTGGTTTACACTCCCGTATCGGGCGGATAAAATTCTCCGGAACAATGCCGGCATTTATAACCATCCAGTCTGAACCCTGAAGTGCTTCAGCGATGAAGGGGCCCACCCCGTCATCCCCGAGCAGGTCATTTCCAATACCAAGGAGCAGATCCACAGCTATGTACCACTCCCTCCTGACTTCAAATAACCGGTATGGTTTGATAATTATTTTATAAGTTACCGGCCAATTTTCAATCAATGGGCTTAGAAAAACTGGAAGACATCGTTGATATCCCCTATCCGCAACATCCCCACTGTGCCACGGTCCTGGTCCTTGACACGTCTGCATCCATGTCAGGCAATAAGATAGCAGAGCTGAACGAAGGGCTTCGTATCCTCACCGATGAGCTGAAAGAGGATGATCTTGCGGTAAAACGGATTGATCTTGCCGTGATAACCTTTGGGAAAGGGGTGGAACTGGTCCGGCCCTTCACCGGCATATCAGCATTTGACCCTCCCGAACTTATCGCCGGCGGGTATACTCCGATGGGCGAGGCCATCCTTGAGGCGGTCAGGGTTGTTGAAGAGCGAAAGGCCGAGTACCGCACCATCGGGACCGATTACTACCGGCCCTGGATATTTTTAATCACCGACGGTCAGCCGACTGATATGCGCAAAGGTGACGAGACTTGGGAGAAGGTCATTGAGGCGGTGCATGGAGGAGAGAAGGATCATAAATTCCTCTTCTGGGCGCTTGGTGTGGACCAGGCAAATATGACCCTGCTTCGTGAGATATCCCCTGCGGGCAGGACACCGCTCATGCTCAAGGAAGCACAATGGGCTGAGATGTTCCTCTGGCTTTCAAAGAGTCTTTCACAGATATCAGATTCCCGGATTGGTGAGCAGATCTCACTTGAAAACCCGGTTGGTCCTGAAGGCTGGGGAGTAATCCAGCTCTGATGCCAATGCCTGCCGAACATACCAGATCCGGATCCTTCATCGCCTGTGGTGCATCGGTTGCAGGAACCAGGCATATTCGTGATCAGATACCCTGTGAAGATGCCTGGGCCAGGATCATCCTCCCGGATGCCCTCATTATCGCGGTTGCTGACGGTCTCTCATCCGCAGATTATGGAGGAAAGGGTGCAGAGATTGCCGTATCTTCCTGTATCCAAAATGCGGCAGATGTGTATAGGGCCGGGGAGCAGGATATTGCGGCTCTCATCAGGACAGCGATGGGCGCCGGGAGAGCGGACATTGACGATCATGCCCTATCTGAAGGACTTGATATCTCATCATGTGCAACAACATTGCTGATGGCTGTTCTTACCCCGGACGGTGTCTTCTGTGGTCATATTGGAGACGGGGCCTGTGTTACCCTGTCAGAAGGAGAAGCATCCCTGCTCTCGACTCCCGGATCTGCCGAGTATGCTAATGAGACTGCTGTCCTTACCAGCAAAAACTGGGAGTCACAGCTTCGCATCTCACAAGGAACCGCTGATGCCGTCATCTGTGCAACCGACGGATGTCAGGGTGCCCTTATTCGGCGGGAGGATGGAGCATATGTCCCCTATAGTCCCTTTGTGGTGCCTCTGGTCAGATCCCTTGAGCAGTACGTTGGTGAAGGCCGGGATCTGAACACCGAGATTGCCGACCTCCTCTCTTCCTCCCGCATGCGGGCACTCTCGTCTGATGACATGACCCTGGCTGTTGGATTTCATATCCCTGGTGAGCCCTTCTGATGGCCGGGTCGTCCGGATCTGAACCTAAAATCCGGATTGACCGTACCCTGATAGAGGTCTCTCCTCTCTCATCCGGTCCGGTTCGCGAAGAACTGGTCATCATGAATGAGGGAAAGGGACGTCTGTTTGGAAATATCCGTTCAGATGCAGGCTGGGTCACCGTTCTTGACACCACCCTGAATACCACCTTCATCCAGCGGGTAATCCTTGAGATCAGGCCTGAAAAAGCCCCGGCAAGTGGGGAGTCATCGGTTCATATCCTCTCAACCGGCGGTATCGGGCGGGTCAAGGTTGCAATCAGGAAAGCCCCGGCTCCGGTATCAACGCTCCGGATGGATGAGAAGGTCTTCCAGTTTTGCGGCATTACGAAAGATGAACCTATCTCTTTTTCATTGACTGTCAGAAATACCGGCTCCGGTTTTTTATCAGGAACCGCAGTCCCGCTCTGTGACTGGATTGAGATACCTGCCCGGGGCATCTGGACACGGACGGTGCAGGTCATCCCGGTCAGGGTCATCACCTCAAAAGCCCCGAAGGCACGACACCCGATCGGAAGGATTCATGTAAAGACGAATGGCGGTGAGGAGACGGTTGAGGTATCCATTCACCGTTCAGCAGAGAAAGGACCGGTCCCCCGGTTTATACCATCCTCACTTCGCATATCCTGGACGGTTCGGGGTATCATCGAAGAGCGTCTTATCGTGAAGAATACCGGGGCCGGAACCCTTCGGGGAACCATTCCATCTAAATACCCCTGGATAACTGCTGTCCCGTCAATATTCTCCGTCACCGACAGTACCATTGTTACGATCAGGGTGGATACCCGGCTGCTCCCGGGAATCCTTCCTGCATCAGTCCCGCTGGTGATCATTACCAATGTCGGACCATTCACCCTGAATATTGAGATCGCCCGTTCATATCTGGCACAGGAGAAACCACGGCTTCGTCTTCCCAGAATCAAGACCAGATCACGGATGACGGTTCTTGACCAGTTCGGTTGTCAGCTACAGATTGTTTCTTCCGGAAAATCAGGCGGAGAAGGGGAGATATGGTATCTGGAAGGTGATGATTCGAAGTGTGTGAAGATCTTTCATCCGCACCGGAGCAGTCCGGAGATGGAAGAGAAGATTCGGATCATGCAGAAAAGTCCGATCCGTATCCCTTCAGGGACCAGGATATGCTGGCCGTCCGGCATCATCGTCTCAACATCCACTCCATCCCGGTTTCTGGGATATATGATGACCCGCCTTGATAGCCGTTTCATGCCGGTGCATGCCTGGTATGATAAGCCTGATCAGGATTTTACCTCCTCCATGAAGGCAGCAGCACGCCTTGCAGGTCTTGTTCATGCAGTACATACATCCGGTCACTGTGTCGGCGATCTTCGTGAGAATAATGTTTTTATCAGCACGACCGGAGAGATATGCCTCATCGACACCGATTCGTTTCAGATCACCGACCCGTCGTCATCAAGGACATGGTTCTGCCGGGTCGGGACCGGTGAGTATCTTCCTCCTGAACTGATTGACGGATCATTTGAAAAGCAGGATATTGACCGGCTCTTTGCTGACCGGTTTGCCCTTGCCGTTCTTATCTTCAGGTTCCTGATGCAGGGAGCCCACCCGTACCAGGGGCGGGGACCGCTCATCGAGGATGCACCAACGACCCCTGATAAGATTATTCGTGGTCTGTTTGCCTATGAAGGGAAGATACCTGGTCTCTATCCTCCTGACTATGCCCCTTCATATGACCGGATTCCGTCATCGGTCCGTGCCCTGTTTCATGAGGCATTTGTCACCGGTCACCAGCACCCGCAGGCCCGTCCCGAACCTTCACGATGGGCACAGGTTCTGGGATTCCGATATGATACCCGGGTTTTGGGCTCGGAACCGGGAGACGTGATCAGGGTTACTGGGCCAAAAATAAAAGCGAAGCCTGAACCAGAACCGATAGTAGTAACACCGGCGGTACCGGACTATGTCGACGATGAGGGCAGTCCGCTCGATGTCGGAGAGAGAATGGTCCGCATATCCCACGGAGAGATTCGACGAACAGACCTACCCGGATTTCAGCTGCTCATCAGCACGAACCGTCTCACTCCCCTGCTCTCATGCCCGGTCAGTCAGGCTCCCCCATCGGTGATTATTCCCGAACGAATGGTCTACCAGGATCAGGGGCCTGAAAGAAGAATCCACTACCTTATTCCGGAGATT
>CAYWHV010000232.1:2365-4662 GCA_964458045.1 uncultured Methanospirillum sp. | reverse complement strand
CTTTGTACAGGTCATCAAAGAAATGGTCATCCGGATCCTCATTTCTTGGATCAGAATTTGAGAGCATCACTTTTGCACCGGCTTTATCCATGGTTCCGTAAAAATCGCGAAGTCTGATCTGGTCCTGCTCTGAAAACCCTTCCTTTGAGTACCCGGTAAAGGATGACGTTTTATTTAAGGGACGATAGGGAGGATCAATGTATACAAAGGAGGAATTGTCAACATAATCAAGACAGGTCGTAAAGTCACCCTGGATGATGGTGGTATGTGCAAGAAGGTCTGATACCATCAGGAGGTTTTTTTCCTGAACAATGTTTGGGTTTTTATACTTCCCAAACGGGACATTGAATTCACCTTTTGAATTGAGTCTGAAAAGTCCGTTAAAGCATGTCTTATTCAGAAAGAGTAATTGTGATGCCCTTTTGATGGTATGATCCCCGTATGTGTCATAATCGAATGAGGATTTCTCCTGGTTCAGCTCATCACGGACCTGATAAAAAAGGGCAGGCCTCTCTGCCTCATCCCGGGTGTCATATGCATCCTGCAGATCCTGAAGGATCCTGATGAGGGCCGTTACATCCTGTTTAACAACCTTCCAGGTCAGGATTAATTCGGTATTGATGTCGCATATCACCGATTCTCTGATGGGATAGAGCTGGGCGATGTAAAAAAATACCGCTCCCCCACCAATGAACGGCTCGATATACCTGTTCAGGTCGCCGGTCTCAAGAGCGTGTGGAAACCGGGGATCAAATTCATAGAGGAGCTGGCTCTTCCCTCCTGCCCATTTAAAGAAGGGCTTTGCATAATTATCTTCGCCGGAAGTTCGCTTACCACGTATTGACTGGATCAGGTGCTGCCTGTCTTGTTTCATGAACCCTGTAGTATGTGAATCTGATAGAACATAATTCGGACGGGTTATAACTGTTCAATTCACATGTATAACAAATGAAGAATTTTTTTTGTCTGCTTCTGGGCCTGGTGATAAGCGGCCTGATATTGGCCATGCCCGGATCTATCTTCATATCCTGGGAAATTCAGGCAACGGCGGCTGTAACCACACTCATGATTATCTGGTGGATTACAGAGGCAATACCAATACCTGCAACCGCACTTGTGCCGCTTGTGGGATTTCCCCTGCTCGGTGTCCTGACCCCGGCTGAAGCCTCGGCTCCTTATGCAGATAAAACAATATTCCTCTTTCTTGGCGGATTTATCATTGCAGCAGCCATGCAAAAGTGGAACCTGCATCGAAGGATTGCCCTTAATATTATTCTTCTGACCGGAACGAGTCCGAAACAGATCATTCTGGGCTTTATGATCGCGACCGCTTTTATTTCACTGTGGATCTCCAA
Source organism: uncultured Methanospirillum sp. (assembly GCA_964458045.1). GTDB lineage: Archaea > Halobacteriota > Methanomicrobia > Methanomicrobiales > Methanospirillaceae > Methanospirillum. The sequence goes on along the minus strand of CAYWHV010000232.1, from coordinate 3,307 downwards.
CACGGCGACCGCGATGATGATGATCCCGATTGCGATTGCAATTATCGGGACAATCGGGGTGGATGCATTCAGGGAAACATCAGGAGAAAAGGCTGGTCTTGACTTTGCAAAAGCCCTTGTCATCTCGATTGCCTATGCAGCATCAATCGGTGGTCTTGGAACCATTATCGGTTCACCGCCGAACGGGATTTTTCTTGCCCAGCTCAAGACCCTGTTTCCTGATGCCCCGACCATCGGGTTTGTTGACTGGATGGTCTTTGGCATCCCGCTGGTCGCAATATTCATCCCTCTCACCTGGCTCTGGCTTGTCTATGGTCCTTTCAGACACCTGCCTGAAAAGCTACCTCATAGCCGTGAGATTATAACCGAAGAGCTGAAAAAACTGGGTCGGATAACACCCGGAGAGCGGTGGACCCTGATTGTCTTTGTCATGACGGCTCTCATGTGGATCTTTTCTGGAACGAAAAAGATCGGTGACATCACGATACCTGGTCTGGATATTCTGTTCCCAGGCATTGATGACTCAACTATTGCCATGTTTGGAGCGATCCTGCTCTTCCTTCTTCCGGTGAGCATCAGAAACCGGCAATATACCATGGACTGGGAATCGGTGCTGAAGATCCCCTGGGGTGTTCTCCTCCTCTTTGGTGGTGGTATCTGTCTTTCCAAAGGATTTATCAAGTCCGGCTTAGCAGACGAACTGGTAAAGCACCTGACCCTCCTGTCCATACTTGACGTGCTGTTCATCATTCTGTTGGTCGCAATACTGGTTTCATTGTTGACCGAAGTGACATCCAACACGGCGATAGCCTCGGTGATGATGCCAATCCTTGCGGTCACATCCGTCAGTCTGATGATAAATCCGGTAATCCTCATGCTTACAGCCGCTCTTACGGCATCCCTTGCATTTATGCTCCCGGTTGCAACGCCGCCAAATGCCGT
>CAYWHV010000232.1:0-2265 GCA_964458045.1 uncultured Methanospirillum sp. | reverse complement strand
CCTGTGAATGCTGATACAAGTAATATTGTTGACCCGGGTGTATAATGGAGGTATCGTTGACGTATCGTATATTTTCAGTCACTGTGATTGTGCTTTTGGCGTTGTCCGGGATTGCATGTGCAGACCGGCTTCCGTCACAGGTTTCTGAAAATCAGAAGATTAGTATCTCCACGATCATCGATGTTGTCGGATTCGTATCTGACAAGTCCTACATGTCCTGGACGATCGATGATTCAGAGACACCGGTTACGACGAAACAACTGAACAGTGGGACCGGATCTACTCCGATTGCCCTGACTGCTGAGCAGGTGCGGGCACTTGCAGCTGCAAAGTCATCCATATCAGGACTGACTTACTCGGTCGGAGCAGGAAATCAGCTCTATTCACTCACCGTCCCCGATTATCTGCTAAGTGATCTGGCGTTGCCAAATATCGCCCCGACCGATCCCTGGTGGGGGAAGACCTGGCAGTCTATTCTGAATACGCTTGACTCGTCGTCGTATTCACAGACCCAGGATACAGAATATGGCAGTATCCATGACAGCAGGCTTAATCCGGGTGAATCGATTGCCATTGTGACATTCTCAGACAGCATCATGACCAACGGCGGTCATCTCATGCTGAACAAGGATATCGGCTTTGACTCACAGAATAAGGGGAAGGGCCTCTCGAACCTGGAAGTTGAGAAGGTACTCACCTATGAGAGCATTGACGGTTCGTTCCTTGTCGGAAGTGAGGAATGGAGTCTTGATGTTGCCGGCAATTTTGCAAATACTGATGATTCTATCAGGTGTGTATTTGCATCGGCACAGGAGAGTGTTATTCCGGCATTCTGTAATGTGGTGAAGGCAAAGAGCGAACTTATCAACTTCAACAGCGGGCAGGTCTCGACAAAAGGAAGCCTCCGTGCTGTTGCAGCGACAAGTGATGTTCCGGCTGGTCTCTTCTATCAGATTGCAGTCACTCCGATTCCGGGTTCAGGCTCCGGATTTGCAGAGGGAACCGTGAAGACAGAGTTCGCCGGCTCTATCATGGAAGCCCGTGGAAAGTCTGACTCTCCATCTGCAACAAACCAGTGGTCTGACAAGACTTCGGTATCCGGTGGTATCAAGAACTTCCAAAAGACGTTCGGGTACGAATCTGGTGTTACTATCTAATCCTGAAACTTTCAGGATTTGCTTTTTTTGGATGAACCTGTCTGCCAGGGTATTCTCCTTCGAATAATCTATAATCTCATAACGCAAAACTCCCCATGGTTTATATGTCTAGGGGTTATGTGTGTGTCTTTTTGTTGATCCTTTGTGTCATGGCAACAGGAGGATATGCGGAAGAACAACAGGTGCCGTTTGTTTCGGCTCCTTCTCTCTCGATAACGTCAGCGTCCGGGACTACTGATCCGGTACCCGTGGCAACAAAAGAAGTGAACCCGGCAGCAGGAAACCCGGTAATTCAGGCGACAAATAAGATTGTTCAGGGAGATACCGTATTTATTGGTGAAGGTTCTCTGGATGTTACAAGCGCGCTGAATACCGCCGGGTGTATTGCCTGGTGGCAGAGCGGAAATCTCAATCCAACCGCACCTGATGCGGTGCTTCCTGTATCAGATCCTCAGAATTTCTGTCTTTCCCCGGTTTCTTTTGTTCAGAAAACCGGTGACTGGTATCAGTGGGTAGATAACCAGAAAGGAGAACTGGCCTTCAGGGTTACTGATCCATCTTTGTACCTGGAAATCCGGGATGTCTCAACCGATACTGACGTCACCGGGAAAACCATCCCAATGGGAGATCTTGGAACATTCATTATTGAATCCAATCTGTATTCCATCATGAACAGGACCGGGTATCGTCCTGAAGACAGTAGTGTAAAGATAACCGTGACCAGCCCGTCTGGTGATCCCCTTACCTATCTGGTCGGATTGAACGGGGCGGAGCATCCGCTTACCCATCTGCAGGTTGATCTTGCCAGATGGTACTGGATTGGCCAGGGGTCAGACCACTCTGTTCCGTCTCTAGATGACGGGTGGAATACCTCTGTAACCTACCTGAACGGAACAAGACTCTATCAGCCTGGTGTCTATACCGTTCGTGCTGAATGCAATGTGAACGGGATGAAAAATAATTACAAGGCTCCTGACGGGTCTGACTATGTGAATAAAACCGTCTCGATGACCCACACGGTGAACCTTGTCGATGATGCGGTTGATATCCGTGCAAGCCCTGAGCTGGTTGTGCCTGGTGAGTCTTTTGCGACGATCATCACCGGACT
>CAYWHV010000231.1:0-4669 GCA_964458045.1 uncultured Methanospirillum sp. | reverse complement strand
AATGGGAATACACCCCTATGCACCGACCATCCTCTACATCGGACGGATGGCATATCAGAAAGGCCCGGACCTGCTCCTTGATGCCCTCCCACGAGTGAAGGATGAGCATTGGGGAATGCAGGTCATTATGGCCGGAGACGGGGGCATGCGTCCGTGGCTGTCACAGGTTGCATCTGACCGGGGACTTCCTGTCCGGTTCCCCGGATATATCACCGATGCCGAGTATGTCAGGCTCCTCAACGCTGCTGATCTTGTCGTCATCCCAAGCAGGAATGAGCCGTTCGGGATAGTACTCCCCGAAGCATGGAGTGCAGGACGACCGGTGGTGGCATGTGATGTCGGCGGCCTGCATGAAAATATCGATTCATACCGTGATGGCATAAAAGTCCCTGTCTCAGCTGACCAGATAGCAGAAGGGATCTGTCAGGCCCTTGAGGATACCGACCGCCTCTCAAAGTTTGGCAGGTCCGGACGATCCAAGGTATACCGGCAGTTCAAATGGGAAGGAATTGCGCAGAAACTTGACCGGATGTATGGGACAGTCTGCAGCTGACCTAATTTCTGTCTCTTTTTTTCTCCCGACCCCTGAAATTTTCATTCCTGCATCATAACCTCTGAGCATGACATCAAAGCCGGCTCCCGGGAATCAGGAATCATACGAAGTCCACAACCCTGCTGATGGGAGTCTTGTCGGCAGCGTTCCTGCGGGATCACCGGATGATGTGAATAATGCAGTCAGTTCTGCATGGGAAGCGTTCCGGTCATGGTCCCATACCGACCCCCTTGACCGGTCAAAACTCCTCTTTTCGGCAGCCCAGCTCGTTCGGGCGGATCAGAAGGATCTCGCCCGTCTGCTCACCCGCGAGCAGGGAAAACCTCTTCGTGAATCCATGAATGAGATCGCCGGGTTTGCCAGGATACTGGAGTATTATGCCTCAATCTCCGGCACACTGCAGGGCGATTACGGGGTAAGCAAAAGCTATGGTCATATGATGGTCGTACGGCAGCCGCTTGGTGTCTGTGCTGCAATCATCCCCTGGAATATGCCGGTCCTTATAATGGGATGGAAGATCGGGCCGGTACTTGCCACTGGAAACACGATGGTCATAAAGCCATCAACGACCGCCCCCCTGACCTGCACATCTCTTGCAGGATATCTGCACCGTGCCGGTGTTCCTGAATCAGTTCTCCAGGTGGTGACCGGATCAGGGGAGGTAGTCGGACAGGCCCTTGCCCGTCATCCTGATATCAAATCCCTCTCATTTACCGGTGCCGTCTCTACGGGTGTCCAGGTTGCTGAGCACGCAGCAAAAACCCTGAAGAAGACCATCCTTGAACTTGGCGGAAGTGATGCCATGATCGTCTGCAGGGATGCTGACCTTGAAGCAGCAGCAAAGGGTGCGGTGTCAGGCCGGTTCTTTAACTGCGGTCAGACCTGCACAGCCATAAAAAGGGTTTTTGTTGACTCCGCCATCTACAGCCCCTTTGTCCAGCGGGTCAGGGAACTGACTGACGCACTTCACGTTGGAAACGGGCTCTCATCCGGGGTGGATATGGGACCGGTTCATACCGGTAGTCAGCGGGAGGCCGTCCACTCCCTGGTGCAGGAGACCGTGGACAACCACCTGGGCACCATACTGTCCGGGGGGAAAATACCTGATGCTTCGCCCTACGATGAAGGGAGTTTTTATCTTCCAACCATCCTGACCGATGTTGATCCTGATGCTCCGGTCATGCGGGAAGAAGTATTCGGTCCGGTGCTTCCGGTATCCGGGTTTGACACCATATCAGACGCAATAGAACTCGCAAATGCAACACGGTTTGGTCTTGGTGCCTCAGTCTGGACCCATGACATGAGAACGATATCCCGGGCGACCCAGGAACTTGATGCCGGAATTATCTGGGTGAACCAGCATTTGAGAATCCCGCCAGAAGTTCCCTTCGGGGGGATGAAGTCATCTGGCCTCGGACGGGAAAATGGCCGGTATGCCCTCTTACACTACCTGGAAGAGAAGACCATTCTCATTAGCCCCTGATACCATGACAACACGACAGGTCGGAGTTCATGTGTCCATCGCCGGTTCACTCTCCCATGCCTTTGACCGGGCCAGAGAACGGGGCTGTGACTGCTTTCAGATATTTACGAAAAACCCCCGGGGCTGGCAGGCAAAACCTATCGGAAAGCCGGACGCTGATGCCTTTCTCCGCGAAAGTGAGCAGTTCTATCCGGGAACGATATTTGCCCATATCTCCTATCTTCCCAATCTTGCCGGGGATAAATCTGCAATGTATGAGAAGTCAGTTGAGGCCCTGTGCATGGAGCTTGACCGGTGTCAGATCCTTAATATCCCCTATTTGGTCACCCATCTGGGTCATGCCGGAGATGACGGAGCACATGGAAGGTCACGGGTTGTTCAGGCAATAGATACTGCACTTGAAGGCAGAGATCCCGGGACTATGCTCCTTTTAGAAAATACCGCCGGAGAGCAGCATTCGGTGGGGAGCACCATTGAGGATATTGCCGATGTGTTTGGACGGTGTGAACAGCAGGATCGGATTGGCATCTGTTTTGACACCTGCCATGCCTTTGCAGCAGGGTATGATCTCCGGAGCCCGGAATCGGTGGGCCGGGTTGCTGACCAGATTCAGGATTGTATCGGCCTCTCATCAGTCCGTCTTATTCATCTCAATGATACAAAGGGAGATCTTGGAAGCGGGCTGGACCGGCATGAACACATCGGTATGGGAGTTCTTGGTGAAGCAGGAATTCGTTCCGTCCTCATGCATCCGGGATTTCTTCATATCCCCTGTATCTGTGAAACACCGGTTGATGATCGGCGCGGTGATGCAGATAACATCAGGGTCGTCAGGGAACTCATGCGGATGAGATAATGAAAAATAACCCTGAATAGCAGAGATTGAGGAAAAATTATTCAAATTGCCTGATAAAATTCTCTTGAGTTCTCTTTTGAGTTTCAGGGATTAATAATTGAATCGGTGTGCAAATCTCTGAAAAACAGACTCCTTATCCGAGAACCTTATAGGGTCCTTTTCATAAACAACAGGTACAAGAATCTTCGGATATCCTGTATATGTCCGATACAGGTTGTCAGGAAGATGGGGAAGGTGTATGTGATGTCAGGAAAACCATTCCGATACCTGGGAACTCTCATCCTGGTAATTATAGTTGCGCTTTGTGTATCAGGTACAGCACAGCCGATAACTGCTCCTGCCGTGATCACATCACCCGGGATGTACGAGCTGACTGCCGATGCACGAGGGATTACTGATATGTATGGTATCAGGATCGAAGCATCTGATGTGGTGCTTGATGGCCAGGGTCATTTTCTGGGTGGAGACCAGCGTGACAAATCAGTTGGTATCTACGTGAACAAGTTTGGGAGCTCGATCACCAATGTCACGATAAAAAACCTGAAACTTGAGGACTGGAACAATGGAGTAAGTTACCAGTACGTCAAAGGGGAAGAGGGTGACATAAACGAGATCTCAAACCTGGATGTTATCGACTGTCCGACTGGTATCCATATCGAGTATTCAGATGTCATCTCCATTACCGACAACCTGATCAGGGACTGCTCGAAGGCCATCAATATTGAGCAGACCTCCAGCCAAGTTACCGTAGAGAAGAACACCCTGAAAAACAACGGGGTTGGCATCATCGTCATGAATACTGTCGATGTGACGGTACATGATAATACCATCAATACCTGTGAAGTCTACGGAGTTCAGGTCACTGACTCATCAGGATTTACCATCACCAAAAACGGCATCAGCGACAATAAATATGCAGCACTACAGATTGAAAACACTGTAGACTCTGTTATCACCGACAATAACTTTTCAAAGACCACAACCGGCCCCGTGGTTGTCATCGGAAATGGTGTCAGGGGAGCGGAGATCTATAACAACTACTTTGGAAGTGTGACCAGTATTTCTGTGGATGATATCAGCAGTGATATTGTCTGGAATGTTACCCTGGAGGAAGGTGTCAATATCCTGGGCGGTCCGTATAAAGGTGGCAATTACTGGGGCTCTGCGCCTGGCCTGGACGGATTCTCTGACACGGTTCCTGATGAGGACGGGTACGGAATCGGTGACAAACCATATGAGATCAATACTTATAACATCGATTATCTTCCCCTGACAAATACCGATAAAAATTATCCTGCTCCAACACCCGAACCAACTCCAGAACCAACACCTGAACCTGTCGAACCGGTTTCATCAGAATCTGAAGGGGATGTAATTGCTGATACCAACACCACATCAGAAGAACCAGCTGCGAACGAGACTCCTCTGGAAGTTCCCGCTAATGAGGCAGATAAGTCTGAACCGATCCAGGTAAACGAGATGGTGAATGAGTCAGTCAATGAATCCATCAATACCACGATAGAAATCCCTTCAGCCACACCTGCAATCTCTGTCCAGAACGAGTTCCAGGAAGAAGAGTCTGTCTTTTCAGCCCTGGGTTCAGAGGTTATACAGGTAAAGGATGAGAATGGGACGGTTATTGCCGGTAACAATACCACAAACGAGACACCAGTGACCGCTCCGGCAGTCAAAAACGGGTATTTGCTCTTTACCGGGCTGACACCTGGAAATCAGGTCGTTCTTTCCACCAGCACCCTTCAGGAAGTAGTACTGGATG
>CAYWHV010000230.1:0-4672 GCA_964458045.1 uncultured Methanospirillum sp. | reverse complement strand
TCCTGATTCAGTGTCGGCAAATTCGTTCATGGTCTCCTTGATGGCTGCTGCTTCATGGGTAATCACATCCAGCCCAGACAGCCCCTCACCATGGTCAAGAAGTTTGCACAGTCGTGACCACTCATTCAGACGGACGGTGATTACATCAACAATACTTTTCCATTTCTCAATATCTGAAATTATTATATCCTTCTGGGCTGCAATCCGCTTGAGAAGAGATACACCAGAGAGTCCATCCATCTCTGCAAGATATGAAGGAATCATAACCTCAGGTAAAGGTGGATCTCCTCCGGTCTTTTCCAGAAGTTCCCTGAGTTTTTCTATACAAAGAGAAGCATCTTCCCCTTCAGAACCAGCCTTGGCCTGAATTCCAACCTTCTGATACACCGCTTTGGCTTTCAGTTTTTCTTCTGCAGTCGGTGGAGATTCACTCTCACATTTAAAGAAACTCTTCTCAAGGGTCCGACTGTTATCAAGTTCACTTAAAGAGACGGTTTTATGATTATCATTATTCGCATGGAGATGTCCGGAGGCACACAGGGCAATAATGGCCCCTTCGATAGCATCCTTAGGCCATCCAAAAGGAGCATCCTCGTAATATTTTACGATTTCAGAACCTTTCTTTGAATTTGCATTCAGGAACCGTACGATCTCTTTACATACATTGTGTTCTTCAGTATTCCCTGAATGGCCGATAACTGATAGTGGATTTGCATGACCTGATTTAATTCTCGTAAATACATCAGCCCAACGGGGATTATCTGCATCCTTGAACCGGTAAAATTTCTTTTCTGATGCGATTTTGGCCGCATTCAAGAGAACATCCTTTGGTGATCCACCCTCTTTCTTATCCCCGCCACCAAGATACACAACCGCCTGGCTGATGATATCATTCAGATAGGTCTGGACTTTTGTATCATGAGCAACCTTCTTCGTTTCAATATTCTTCTTCGCCTGAATACCTTCATTCGTATTCGGGACACCAATCGAATCCATAGTCTGCTGGGCTGCAATACTCCCTGCAATATGATCGATCAGATCCTGGTGATGATGCTTCGGAATAAATATCTGAATTAAGGGACTCTCCGGGCCTTCTGCAAGTGAGGTTTTCCGAACCTCCTCTTCCGAACTCCCCCATCCATTTCTAACCCATACCGGGATCTTTTTACTCACCGGCGGCTTTTCTTCGGTAAAAATCCTGGCATCTATCTCTCTGACGGTCTTCGTATCGCCATCCTTATACGAGATCTGTTTCAGAAGGGCTTCCACACTTTTCATCAATGCCTGATCACGGTCAAACGAGATCCGATTAATATCATCCTTCCATGCATTGAGATTTTTCCGATACTCCTGGTCCCATCTCTTCCCTTCCCTGGTCTGAATCTTGAGTGTCCCATCTCCTGCATCACTGATAATACCACGATCTTTCAGGTCATCAATGAGAAGAGGAACCTCACGACGGAGATCAACTCCTTCATCCTCAAGGCCGGACAAGAGCAGATCGGTTATGGTCTCCGGAGTGGCACGAACCCCAAGTGATGTATCTACTTGTTGAATAAGGAAAAGTAGAGCACAAATTCGTGATTTAAGTAGTCCTGAAGAAGACGAATCATCCTCCCCACGAATCATTTCATCTGTTTCCTGGGGGAGAATCCCATTATTTATAAGATATGGCCGCTGTTGGCTGTAGATATAATCAACCGGAATAACATATCCTAAAGGAGACTCTGCATAGGTCTTAATTCCCGAAAAGGTGAGGCGTAACTGGTTTCGAAGCTGGGTTGACAGCCCTCCCCGGTCAATGGACCGCAATATATGGTCCCAAAGCCGTTTTCTAGATGGTAAGAGTGGATAGTCTGGAACGAGGGATTCATTATCATCCTGGCTATGAGCAATCTTTGAACCTTCAATCTGACGGGTAATTTCACCGTGAACACTCTCTAAAAGAGCGGATAATTTTGGTTTCTCACTCTCCTTCTTTCGAAGGATTGTCTGCCGAAGAACGGTATCTACATCCTTACTCTCCAGGGGAATGTAAAGAGAGAATTTTCCCATCAGTTTCTGAAGGTACGGGTTTGCATGTAGTGCCTCCTGACCGGTAGCAACAAGGAGACACCGACTCTCAAATTTACTGGTCAGTGCCTCAACTATCTCCTGGAATAGAACAAGTTTTGTGCTATCCTGCTCTACCGAGAGATATTGCTGAACTTCATCAAGCACGATAAGAACAAGTCCCAGCTTTTTCTTATTTTGAATTTTTGTTTTAAATATCTCATCAATTAAACTGACCATCAAATCAGTTGTCATATTCGTCTCTTCTGGGAATTGACGATCAAGCCTGGTAAACAGGTCCTGAGGAGTTGGTCCAAGATCAGGGAGATATTTTAATGCTACTTGAGCAAATGCCGGAGAAATGAGACAATATTGAAGATCGTCTTCCTTTCCCATCGACATCAGGTCCGAGCGAATAGTATCTAGTACACCTTCCTGGGCAAGCCATAGATGAATACGGGCAAGTTGGAGATCATGATCCGGATAACCTGCAGCTCGTAAAATTACCTGTAAAACTGCCTCTCTGGGATCATGTGAATCCCCTCCGGAAAGTGTCCCGGCAGCAGACCAAATACCACCTGCTCTTCTGGTTTCAGTATCAAGTCGCTTTAATGAATCCTGAATATCATCAGGAAGACGGGCAAGAGTCCTTGCCGTAGTACCATCAGAGAATGTAATGTCAGCCCAAAGAAAGTCAAGAATTCGGACAAGATGGGATTTTCCAGAACCAAAAAATCCACTGACCCAGACCGCTGGTTGCTTTGGTTGATCTAAATGATCAAGAAACGAATCTAAAATCTTTTTAAGACCAGTATAATATGATCCCTCACAAACAAAATGCTGAAGTTCCCACCGTGCAACCTCCCACTCCTGCTCTGTAGTAATGGGGGCAACCTTGGTATACCCATCATTGGGAATTTCATAGGCGGTCGGATCATTCTGAAAAATATCCTTATTTAATGTCATATCTCTCTTACTCGTCTTCATCCTTTACTTCAATTGGAAATGCCTTATAATTCCACCCATCATGATCATTCATAAACTGATAGCAATACCCCCGGTGACTCCCTGGGAAAAAAACTAATAATCTACCAGGAATAGGAAGTTTCTTCACTATCTCCTCAATCAATTTACTCAACCGAATTATCCCAAAAAGTGCCCCCGTCCCTGAAATCGCGATTATCTTTGAATTGTCGTCTTTATCCCACTGATGTGATAACCGTTCGATGATGAATTGAAGGAACATTTTTTCTGCAGATTTAAGACGAGTCGGATTTTTGAAAAATTCTTCTCTATAAGGGTGGACATTACACCATTCATCAAAGAATGTGAACATATCAATGAGAAGCCAGCTATGGCCTGCTCTTTCAGTAGCAAGAGCGAATTCATCTATCCTTCTAAGTAACCGACGTTCATCTGAAGGATCATAGACACAAAACCACACTTTCTCCTCTGGTGCAGCTCGAGGATCCCAGGGAATTGTTACCTGCTTACTAAATACATCGAGTAACTTTTCGATATGTGTCATACTTCCCCCAGAGAATGTATCTGGTCTGAAATGGTGATTTCAATCATCCCCCCCGCTGACTTATATGAGATAAACCCCATCACAGAAGCGGAATGGAGCAGTTCATCCCGTTCAGTTTCACTTAAATCCAGAACACTCATGAAAGGAGATCTCATAAGCATAACTCCTCCTAATCCGATTAATGTTCCTAAATAAAGAGCAAACGTTAATGATGAAGGACCTGAAATGGACTTATTCCGAATTTTTTTAAACTTTCCAGTAAGATGGCCTGACTGGGTCCAGGAAGAAAGAAGGTTCTCTGCCATTGACTTAAGAGTTTTTTCAGTAAAGGAACCATCCAGATTGTGGCGTATAAGGTGAATCAAATCATCCTTTCTTGCTTGTGTCCCACAATCGAGAGATAATACATAATCCGCTGAAATCCGGAGTGACCTATCACGAGCCAATGCATAGAGCATTGTTAATGTCTGGTGTTCTTTCTCGTAGTGAGTAAAAAGGTATCGAAAGACCCGGTACAGTGGGATGGAATCATCCAATCCATACATCCTTTTCAGGAATGATAAAGTTTTATTTCTGCCGGAAATACTCTTTTTATTTAAAATATTTTCATTAATGATTGCATCTTTAATAGTATTGAAAGAAGCATCTGATGGAATATTTTGAAATAGTAACTCAATTTCCTGGAGCATAATTGTCCGTGAAGAATGTGAACCAATTGATTCACAAAACCCATATTGTATTGGATAGTTAACTATTGTTGAAAAAGACGACACTATAAGAATATTTTCTTTTTGTTAAATAAATTAGTAACTATTTGTATTGAGTGGTTTAAAACATGCTATTATCATGAAAAAAAACGATAATTTATTCAATTACACGAGCCAATTCACACCCAGACAACATCCTCATCCATATACGGTTTAAAATGCGGAGATACCCCGTCCGTAGTGATAATATCAACCCTTCTCCGGAATAACGACTGAAGATAATCTTCAAGATCACAATATTTCGAGTAACGAACCACCTCAGGATCCAATTCAATCAGAAGATCGATATCACTCTGCTCTCCTGCTTCATTCCTGGCAACAGATC
>CAYWHV010000229.1:0-4678 GCA_964458045.1 uncultured Methanospirillum sp. | reverse complement strand
GAAGGTGGATATCCTGCCAAATGTTTCCAGAATGGTCTCAAGGATCGCCTTGGTATCGTAAACATTCACCTCGGTCTCCCGCCGGTTTAGTTGAGCATCTATTGAATCCTTGACCTGATCGATATCTTTCAGGTTCCTGACCTTCACGATCACCTGGTCATATCCGGTGACATCATAAAAGTCCTTATACCACTGATCTGATGCGATGATTGCGTAATCAGGGCTGATATCAAATCCCATTCCCCGCTCTGCGAGTATGCCGACTACTCTCACTCCCGCCTCCTCATCACCGACCAGTATCCTCGATCCCACGGCAAGATTATTTTCACTGGCGATCTTTGCACCGACCATTACTCCCGATGCTCCCCGGAGGAACTGGCCGGTCTCAAGATTCAGAAGGGTCGGAATGTCCTGCGGGTCAACTCCGTAGATGGAGGCGGCAAGGATCTCACGACCAATCCTTATTCGGTCTCCTCCAGCATACACCGGGACCACTTCATTGTTCCCCGAAGCACGACGTATCTGTTCCAGTTGCCGGTCAGTGATCCGTTTATCGGTTCCGGTACTGGTCATCCCCTGAAATGAGACATGAGGGGTAACAACAACCGAATCTCCGACATCGGTCAGTGAGTCTGATACAGACAAAACCAGGCTGTTTCCAAGGATGCCCATGGATGAGATGGCAACAACCCCGATGATGATCCCGATGGCTGCAAGAAGGGACCTCAGCCAGTGAATCTGCAGGTTTCGGACCGCAAGACCGAAAAAGAGACGATGACTACTCATGTCTCCTCCTTGATCTTCCCGTCTTCAATCATGATAACCCGGTCTGCATACTCCGCTGTCCGGGGATCATGAGTAACCATAACAATCGTCTTTCCCTGTTCCCTGCAGAGCCTGGTGAGAAGGTGCATAATCGCGGTCCCGGTTTTGGTATCCAGGTTCCCGGTCGGCTCATCACAGAGCATGATCTCCGGATCATTGACCAAGGCCCGTGCTATAGCTACCCGCTGCTGTTGTCCGCCGGAGAGTTGTCCTGGCCGGTGATGCCAGAGATCGGCGGTGAGACCGACAGCAGCCAGGACTTCCTTGCACCGGTCTGTGCATCCGGTCTCTCCGGTCTTGAGAATGAGCGGGTACTGAACATTCTCAAGGGCATTGAGAAGCAGGATCAGGTTGAACTGCTGAAAGATGAATCCCAGAACATCACGACGAAGCTCGGTCAGCTGGTCGTCTGTCATAGTCCGGATGTTCTTCCCGTCGATGATCACCTCACCTGAGGTTGGAATGTCAAGACAGCCGATCATGTTGAGCAGGGTGGATTTTCCTGACCCTGAAGGGCCCATGATGGCAATAAATTCCCCTCGTTGAATTTCAAGAGAGAGATGGTCAAGAGCCACCACGTCTCCTGCATCAAGGGGGTAAATCTTGGTGACATCAGTAAAGACGATCACCGGCTGTGTAACCATCTTATCCCCGTGGTCTTCTGCTGTACCAGACGGCACCAATCACTCCCAGCGCAATAACTACGAGAACCCCGATGATAACCGGTGAAAATCCTTCTTCATCCTGTTTCGGTTTTGGGCCGGTTCCTTCCCCAAGTTCGACCAGAGTATCTGAAGCGAACTCATTCCCGTCATTATCCTTAAATGATGTCCGGAGCGGAACTTCGGTGACATTTTCATCTGCCCGGAAGGTCACTTCAAAACTTGCAAAGTCATCAGGTTTGAGTGCCCCGACAGCATAGACCTTGAATGGAAATACCGGGACTGCAGGATCAATAGAGGTTATCACGACTGCATTTGCCGTCTCAAGCCCGGAGTTGGTAACATCACCAGTCACCCGGAAATGATCCTTCTCCGTATCAACCTGCACATTTGAAAGGACGGTATCTGCCTGCTTCCTGCTCTTCTTTCCGGTCTCTACCGGCAGGGTGTATGACACCTCATGCTGGTTGATGCCATTCTGATACTGGACAACAAATTCAATTGGCGAGTCTCCGTAGGGGGTTACTGAAAAGGGGACATCAACCGAACTGTCCTGTGCAAGGACTCCGGAGAAGTATGATGTCGGTGTTATCTCATGCTCACCCGCTTGTGGTATCACGGTGACACCGGTGACCTGATTATCACGGGGGTTGCCGATGTGAATGATCAGATCCTCTTTCTTTCCTGATACAAAGGTCTCCGGTTTATTCAGAACCGATACCTCAAGGGGATTTTCCTGAACCAGTACCCTGAACGGATACCGAAGGTAGTTTGCATCCCTGAAATCCACCGAGAAGATGGGATAAAATATCCCGGTCGCACCCCCCGCCTGGAGTGTGTAGGTAAAGCTCATCGTGTTCCCGGCACCAATGGCCCCTACCTTTCCATAACTGTCAGACAGCACTTTGAACTCTTTGGAGAGCATCTGTGCACTGGAGATTGCAACACTCTTTGTTCCGGTGTTTGCAAGGGTAATGGTCACCGTTGCGGTGTCATAAGGCATGAGAACCGCCGGATCAATGGAGAGGTTGATCACCTGTATCTGTGCTGCTGCCGCTTCATTCTCCGGAAGAAGTTCTGCGGTATTGATGGATACGAGAAGGAACATCACAAAAAACAAGGGGATGATTGTCCCTGTTCTCATGCCGGTACCCCGGTGAAGAGCAGGAGGCTTGCAAGGGTGTAGGCGATATAGATGAGCACCGGAAGTCCTGCGACGATGAGTGCTTTTTTTGCCGGAAGACCGCAGCAGCTCTCTACACCGATTGACCAGATGTTTGCCACCCAAATGAGGAAGATGATCGTGACGATGGTTGAGATGATGCTGAACTCATGTAGAGCCGGGTCCAGCATCATGGACATTGCTGCCTGGCTGATCTCTTCCGGATTTGTTGACCGGATGGGGCTGATATCCGCCTGGGGGATATAGTACCCGCTCAAGAGAAGCGTGATGATGGTTGCAAAAACAAGAGGAACCATACCATAGCCACAGATCTCCATGACCCGCTTGAACGTGCCAGTCCCCTGCATGACTTTCTGGAGTCCAAAGAGGATGACTGCTGCAATCAGCCAGATGACAAAGGTTGAGATGAATGTTGAAATTGCAGCACTGACTGCAGCGATGGTTGCAAGTCCCTCCATCATCCCGGAGAATAATTTTCCAGATAGTTCTCCCATCATGTAGCCGGTTAATGACCCGATTATTGCCATTACAAGGATGATAAGGGCAGGGGTTTTTAGTGATGGTTCCAGTTTACAAATGGTGCTGAAAAATGCACGAGGGTTAGTTAATAATTCGATAATCATGATTTCTTCTCATATGTTGTAGGTTTAACCAGTTATGAGTTATTCGTATCCGGTCCTGTTTCATCATCAAAGAAGAACAGTTCTTCGATGCTGGTATGCAGAATACAGGCGATATGATGGGCCAGCCGTAGGGATGGATTATATTTTCCTTTTTCAAGAAAAACAATGGTCTCCCGGCGGACTCCTGCTTTCTGGGCAAGATCGGCCTGGGTGATCCCCTCACGTGTCCTGAATTCCTTAATCCGGGTGTACACCGCTCCTCCCTAGTACACATCACCCTTGTGGTTATAGTACGTCTGAAAGAGGATGGTGCTGATGGGCATGAGGATGATGAGAATGAGGATGACTGACTCTGCCGGAACCTGCATACCTCCAAGACTTATCGCGGTGGCGAGCAGGATTACCACGATATAAGTCAGGTACCAGGAACAGGCAATACCATATGTCCCGATACGGAGGGATCGTTCATCCTGCAGACCAAGGTCGCCATCCTGCCTTTTCATCCTCCAGTGTAAAAGGAGGAGGATCATACCAAAAACCATCCCCATGGTCGGTGTTGCCGGCAGGAGAGGGGTTGGGATGAGGAGTCCGGCGAATGATATGCCAATGCACAGAACACCCATGACCGCAATGACCCGGCGAACCTCTGTGGTATTGTGTTTTTTCAGAAGATACATAGCTCCAATCCCCAGGGCAATCAGAAGTATCCAGATAAGTGCATCATAAGTAAATCCTGATGCCAGGTACGTTCCGATGAGAACCACAATTGCCAAGGCTGCTATGGTAATTTCCAATGTGATGATGGCGGTCCGGTTCATAGTATCACGGTGAGATATTTCTCACACTATGTTAGATATATCCAACTTATGTGAGATAAATCTAACTCAAGGGAATGATCTAAAAAAATGCATGAAGCGATAAAAAATGAAATCTGGTTAACAACTTTGTTATAATTACCTTATCAAATTGGAAACCGAATAATTATCAAACCACAATGTTATCGTTGAGAATCTGTTTAAGATAATTAAGATCTTCTTCAGCATCATCCATAGAATAATCGAGACCAATATTCCTACTCATGAGTTCATCTATCATGTCCATTTTAGTATCAAAACCAGCAATCTCTGCTGCTTTCCCCAAAGAGATTTTTCCCTCACGAAATAGTCCGATCGCTAATGTTCTTCGAATATATACTCCCAACTCATCAGGTCTGATATTGACGAGCCATGGAAACGATTTTGGAAGATCGATGGTGGCTTGAATCAAATTGGGGGTCATATTAATCCCAATTACTCTTCTAATAATGTCTCTTGTGAATCACGTTCATCAATGAGGTAGGTTTACAGGTCGTTTTGGTTTCCGGATTATATAGCACTATTCTCACA
>CAYWHV010000228.1:0-4683 GCA_964458045.1 uncultured Methanospirillum sp. | reverse complement strand
CATATGCTCCGTCAGCATGGGCGGATGAGAACGGACACTGGTCAAAGAGGTAGAGAATGCCTCCTCCATAGGGCTTTTCCCTGCATGAGAATCCATTCTTCTGCAGCCATGTTCCAAGAGAGAATTCCTCTTCCCGCGGGATGATGCCTTGTTTTTCTATTCCTGTCTTGATACTGTCACCCGTGGGAAGAAGCGATGCCAGGCGGACGAAAAGATCATGACTGGTATTCTCTAATGCATCCGGACCGGACCGAATCAGGGAACGGCGGTGTGGCCGGTGATCGGTTGAATCCCCCTTTCGTGAGAGCGTTCCATATAATTTCCATATCCGTGCTGCATTGGAGACGGTGGTGTCTACTTCCGAATGTTCGTCGGAGAAGAATGCAGAGAGGACTGAAAGACAGGATTTTATGAGGCGTTGTGAGGCATCATCATTGGGAAGGTCTATCCGGTACATGAGATGTGCCCCGTTCCCGGAGTCGGCACAGACCGGTTCAGGCCATCCAAGTTCAGAGAGAAATTCCCTGATTCGGTCGGCTTTGTGAAGGGCAGCCTGGTGCTCTGCATCGGTTGACGATATCCCGGAAGGTCGCCGGGGATCTACGTCGATTAAGAACCAGTTCCGATGAATGATGTCCTCGTCTCCGGTGGTCTTATCGTCCCGTGATAACTTCATATTCAGACGGTTTGCCCGTCGTGCGAAGAGTTCAGGATTGATCTCATTCGCTACAACATACACTCCGGCAATATCTGATAGCCCGTCAAGAATAGCCGCATCCTGGGCCATCTTCTCATAATCGGTGTAATATCCTGATGCAACACCGCCATTCTTCCAGAGGGCACGAAGTTCAAGGACTGATCCCGGCTGAAAGAGGGTGTGTATGGTATTCTGTATCTGTGATGTCATGATGCCCCTCACTCCTCTTTCTCGTCTTTTACCTTCCAGACATAGGTATTCTGATGAACTCCCTTTCCTTTTATCCAGAGAGGGAAGTGCAGATTCATGATGATGCTGATCTTTGTCCGCCGTGAGATTGGAGAGAGGGTATGAAATGTTGGATAGAGGTAGGGATCATTCCTGATACGTTCTTCTATCGTTCGTCTGGAGATGAGCGTCTGGTTCTCCCTGAGGGAATGCATGACTGCATGGAGGACTTCATCGATATACTCCTCTTTCACAGAGATCCCTCCCGGATTGGCATTGCTCCTCCGCTAAGTATCTGGTATTGTGACCATTCTGCATTACAATAGAGCCAGAACTGGATCTGCACCGGAACCGGGTGAGAATTGACCAGCCTGCACAGGGAGATCAGTTCGTCTGAGAACCGGGTAAGAGACCTGGTCCGTGAGGTTCTGATGGCAAGGAATACTATTCGTTCCTTATTCCAGGCGATGATATCAAAGAGCCGTGTTTTACCACAGATCCGTTCGGCCTGGTATCCGGAGAGGCTGAGTCGTGCCAGTGCATGATAGATAGCAGCACGAAGAGTGAGACTGTTAGACATACGATCTCACCCCGTTGGTGCATGCAAACTCTCTTAACACAAGACGTATATAATAACATATTACCCCTGCAGACATCGATTTCCTTGGAGGGCGATTGATTTTGTAGGGGTTATTTGTAAGGCTTCTGGAAAATCTTTTCAATACATCACCATTTCGGTACATTTTTTCATCATATTTTTCATTATTGATGTGAAGGCCATTAAGAGGCCACTTCCTAAAAATGTTCTGAATTCTCTACAATTTATGTGAATAATCAATTATTCTCTGATATTCACACTACTCCACAGGTATTGGAGCCTTTCGTAGTTAGAGAGCCTGCAAATATAAACATTACGGGATTATTGCATATCATCGTCTTGATTATTCGCTGAGAAGATAAAGTTAAAAAAAATACTCATTCTGCTATCTACTCCGCGCTAATGCGCCCCTATTCCTGCATATTCGAAATCATTTGTGACGAGATCCAATAGAATACCCATCGGCTTAAAAATCAGCGGGCATGGGTATAAATACCTGTGTTCTATTGGTATCTATGTGTCGCTAATTGTATGCGTAGGTATCAGAATGTATCTATATGTATTCAAATGTACTCATCAAGAGAGTATGAAAAAAGAGAGATGAGTATCCTGGATGATCGAGTAGAATTCTGTAATAGAATTATGGGTTTAGATCCTTATTCAGTCATCAAATGGGCTTTTGATGTAAACATTTCCTTCTCTATCGGCACTGATGTACGTTATTTCCAATTCTTTGTCGGATGATTTTACGAATTGAATACAGTTCTCTGCATAATGGCGATAATAGAGGAGAGAGAGGATTCCTCCGATGTATCCGGGCACTGCACAGATGAGTGATACCATCGTGAGAAGGAAGGTATGATCCCATGAGATCATGATTCACCAAGGGTGATATGTTCGGTCATGTTCATGTCTCCGAGGATATCTGCCTTCATTGATGTTGTCCGGTTCCCATCCTCTGTTCCGGCTCTAATCTGGATTATTCCCGATCCATTGACTGCAGTGAATGCAGTAAGATCCTTGGTTACGGAACGGGATGAGGAATATTCTCCCTGATCTAATAGCCCCAGAATCCGGGCAGACGACTCTGAATCTGTTCTGTTCGGAGTATCGTCAAAGATACAAAGCGGGCTATCTTTCTCATATTCCCTGCTCAGACTGGAGTACTCATCAATTCCCAGTGGGCCGGTTGCATTGATGATCGTCTGTGTTTTTGGTTCTGCATCGAGATTGAGGTTTCTGATGAGAAACGCCAGATCACTTGCAAAGAACTCTGCTGCATAGGTCTGTCCCTGGCCGATGAGTGATGATGAGACAAAGGCTGCTCCATTACAGACGATGGAAGATGAGAGGGAATCAGCACAGGAAAAGCTTACAGCGGAGATGAGAATAATGAGAAAGAGGATAGAATAATGGGTATTCATGTCACCTCCAAAAAGAAGGGTGATCAGGCCAGTTCACTGACGGTATCTGCCCAGGTCTCAACGGTGGTCATGATCCCATCCGATTCAAAGCTGGAGATACTCACCTTGTCACGTTTGAAGCCGACATTATAGAGTTCCCCATTTGCTGCATGACATTTGAGGGTGACTGAAAAGCCATCTTCAGAGCTGTCATGTGATGCAGTTCCTCCCATGGCGGTCTCAAGTCCTGCCTGTGCAAGGAGGGTGGATACCGTGGTGTCAAATGCACCGGATGAGGGAGCACGGACAGATATCCTGCCAACCTGTTTTCCGTCATTGTTCTCATAGATGATGGTGCCGGAGTAGTATTCGGTGCTTTTTGCCACCGCCGGCAGGTTTTCTCCGCCTGACTGGTACGGGGTGCATCCCCACGGGTTGTCGGCAAGGATATTCCCGACGATGGTGTTTAATGTGGCTTTGCTGGCAAGAGGGGTTGCAAGGACCCGCTCTGCACTTTTCACAACTGATTTTGAGACAAAGTCTGCCATTCGTTTCTCCTGTCACGGGTGTGACAGAGAAGTGTTGGAAGGGAGATAGTTTCGTGATTTAACCGGGATAGAAACGGCAGGAGAATAATGGAGGGTTTAAGGAATTGGGCGGTTTGAAGTATCCTCATCTTTGGTTTTGCTGGGAGATCATGAACCTGGTCCGGGGCTGTGGGGAGGTATGGCTGGTCCCTGGATGAGAGTCACCTGGTCAGAGGGATGGGCAGAGGGGTGATTGGAATGGTGTCATCCCTGAAATGTATGGATGGGTGGATGAAGTTGCCCCCTAAAATGTCCAAAAGTAGGTAAAAATTGCCCCCTATTTTAGCCAAAGTATATAAGATCTTCGAAACCCTAATTCATATGCTGTGGTTTACTCATCCATCTTTGCTCATTCAGGAAAAAATTTTGCAAGTAATGGAGGGTGTTCTCACCTTTAAGTGTAGTTAATTTCCCTTACGACTGTTATTTTATGCCTGGATTAATGAGAAGAACCTCTGATGATACAAATATATGTGATAATCCGTTTACTTGGTTGACAAGAGGTGAATATGTCTGAAGATACCCTTGCCCAAATTCATCAGAAAGGTCATAGTTTATTTCGTGAGCTTGGGCCAGTTGATGCTGTGAGATTTTTACATCTCTATGATAAAGGTCATGGGGATTACACGAAAGAGAGATCCGAATGGTTAGTTAAGGATCCGGATGAGTTTCTTTCAAACTTTTTAGAGTGGAAAGAAAAAAGAAAAGAAACCTCGAATCAACTCTGATTTTTAGGCGGATTGAAGAGTCATTCATCCTGCTATGCCGGCCTGGCGGTTTCTTGGCCGGTCTTAAATCTGGTTTTCATCACGATATGAGAATTGTGGTATTGAAAGGCAAACTAAGTTGTTTATGACTTCTCAAATAAACCAGAAATACATATTTGGTTTGAGTGATTACTATATTCACGATAGACATGGAAACGATAATTTCAGAAAATGAAGATTTAATAATCCCCCGGGAAATTTGGAGAAAGGCAGATTTCTCTCCCGGTGATCATGTCATGATATCAGTCATGGAAGGAAAAATCATAATAGTTCCTGAAAAAATGACGGTTGCGGCAAAATTTAAAGCCTTGGCCGAAAGGGTTCAGATAAATGATTATCAATCAGATGAACAGTATGAATTAGAGTTAAAGGAACGATTCGGTCTTTAAAGTTAATTCGTTGA
>CAYWHV010000227.1:0-4684 GCA_964458045.1 uncultured Methanospirillum sp. | reverse complement strand
CGGGCATACTGATCGTCAATGTAGAGGGGATTGATTGAGGTATATAGTCATCGATTATGAATCCAAAAATTGTGTCATGTCGTTTCTCAATAATTCGACTAAATATAGGTGAAATTTTTGATTGTCGCTTTATTCGGTCATCTCCAGTAAGGTTTGAATTACCTTCCGCCCGTCTTGATAACTTATTCGATTATAGAAGGTGAAGGGATTGTTTGTATTCATTAAGCGTAACAAACAATCTTTTAAAAAGCTATACTCCGATAGGAATTCACCGAGAATATCAAATCTGATCTCCTGTCCTCCCATATGGGGATCTATGAGGGCTAGAATATCTCCATAATCTTTGAGTAGTTTTC
The DNA here is from genome assembly GCA_964458045.1 of uncultured Methanospirillum sp. Classification (GTDB taxonomy): domain Archaea; phylum Halobacteriota; class Methanomicrobia; order Methanomicrobiales; family Methanospirillaceae; genus Methanospirillum. The sequence goes on along the minus strand of CAYWHV010000227.1, from coordinate 4,328 downwards.
CCTGCTCCCATTCGTTATCATGGGAAATATTATGTGATATTCGATAATGCCTGTCCCAGGATGCTTTTAATTTCAAGATAAGAAGAACTGATCTATTAGGGATACGAAATGAAATGTTACCTATTTGTCTGATTTCAGAATTTTCAATGAGTATCTCAAATGAGAGAATCTTATCTGTACCTTCAAATTGCTGATTACTTTCATAGGTTCCGAAATCTATGATGATTGGTTGTCCTTCCGAGGAAATTTTCTTTACCGTGCTTCCGGTAGTTGCATATGGCAGCCGATAATCAGAAAAACTGTGTTCTTTCTTTAGATAATGTTTCAGACTTTGTCTAATCCGGCTACTTGTGATCAGGTCGATGTCAAGTGATCCAAACCAGGGGTTGTATGCATGAACAGCCCAGCCACCTATAAGGACGGGAAGGTATTGAGAACCCTGTGTTTCATGACGTTGTAACCATTGACTGATTATCTCAAGAATATCAAGAGATTCAGAAATTATTGTTGATGATGGATTATAGACGGTCAAATATTTCAACCATTTTTTTTGCAAGATTAATGCCTGAATATCCCATACCTGCAATATCAAGCAGGGTTTGACCGGGTGATGTTACCTGTATCCCCTCAATATTTTTCGATGATTTACTTACATCCCTGTCTGGGAGGTATACTACTGCCTTTATCCTGCCTGTTTTATCTTCGTACGTATTTTGTAGAAATGGAATATATTCTTTATCAATATAGAAATGGATTTCATCATGTTTCATTGCATAACCGGTATAAAGGCCGGCTGCCGTAAAGGAATTACATACCAGTTCAAACCCGTGCTTCATACCTACCTCGATGAGTTCTTGTGCTGCTGAATGGAAATCTTGATGAGGAAGCCAGAATTCATTGACCTGTAATTTTCTCGTATTTCTTTCCCATGCGATAATATTAAAGAGGGGGGAGATGTCTTTAATCTGAATAATATTAGCATTTTTTATTGCAATATCTGAATCAAGTAATTCCTGGATTACTTTATGGGCAAGCCCATATGAGATATTTTCCTTTAATGCCAGCTGTCTGATGGAGGATGTTTTAACTTTTAAAAGACGACAGATTATTCTCCAGGATTTTTCTGCGGTTATTTTTCCTTTTGGGGCGTATTGATTGGTTATTCGAGGGATAGTCAGATTATGAGGAAGTTGAATCAACTCGATATTGATTTTTTCCGCAAGTGATTGGATTTCCTGAGGGATTACGGTAGCTGCGATGATGAATCTATAATTCTTTTTGGATGTTTCTTTTTCAATGAGTGCCTTTTGAAGGGCTGTATAACTAAATGATTCAATAGATACTCTTTTTTTAACCTCAATAACATAGGTCCATTTCGGATCCTGAATCAGGATATCTGTCTGAACCGGAGTATCAGCAATAATCGGTTATTCATAGGTAATCATCGCGTCCTTGGATTGAATACCTAAAGATAAAACAATAAAATCCACAATTTTCTCTTTATCGGTACTGACACTCAAAGAGGACACAAGTATCAATGAAACGTGATACCTATTTAAACTTATCAATGATATGTATCACCAGATCATGATACCTATTTATAATTATCAATGATACCTCTCTGCCTTCATCTCTCTGTAACCTCCCGATAACTACACTCATTGACAAGATGAAAACTCATTATGGTGCCCAGCAAAACGTTTTGGAATAATCGATTTGAAAAAGTGATTATTCCAAGGCGTGCATTCTAAACGCACTTCATAGTATTAAGCAAACTTTCGACATTATTTCAGAAAGTTTCGCATTATACTATTATCTTAAAAGTTAGACGGAGTGTTAGAAGGAGATAAATTTGAATGATTCCCTAATCAATAGAATTTTATGGGCTAGAAATAAGATCAGATTCCCCGGGTGCCCAGGTATGTTCCACTTCATGCAAGACAGTTTTAGGGCCTGATACCTAACTGAGCAAAAATCAGCAACACTGATTTTGGTGAATTTGGATTTCTGGGATTAAAGTTGTCTTCTATACATATCGTTATATTAATTCATTGTTAATATTTATTCAATGAAATCGTTTCTATTGCTCTCGCTTATTGTTGTGATATGCATTTCAACGTGCGGTTGTTCCCAACCAGTCGCTGAACAATCTGTTGGTGGTACCCCAGTTCCTACTCTTGTTGCAGATGAGCCTGCTCCTGCAGCTGGATCCCCCCTTGCCACGTTATCGAATTACCAGCCGAACACCGTGTTAACGCTGAATCCCGGGATTATTCTGGTCTCGTTCCAGGTCAAAGACCCACAGATACTGAAAATTAATCAGCAGTGCAAACAGGGCTGGGTAGAATCATCTGAAATCCGGATAACCGGCCCCTATGATGGCAGTATCGCCATTGGCATTCCGACACAGGATGAATGTACCATCAATATCTCCGCATCAGGGACCTGGACCGCACAGGTGACCGAGTTCTCCATGGATAATCCTCTGCAGATACCGGTGAACCTCTCTGGTTCCGGTACCGCGGTTTCATCACCCTTCTCCCTGGAGAGAGGCCAGTATATCTTCCAGAGGGAAGAGACAGGGGAAGCATCGCCGAGATATTACCTTACTGACGCAAAAGGAAATTACCTTATGGATGCGAACAACAGTTTTGTCCAGCCGGGCTTTGGCACGTTCTCTCCTGATACCTTTAGGATCATTGACGTCCCACTATCAGGCACGTATTTCGTGAGTGTAATATCAAACGATAAGAACCCACTTCCCTGGCATATCTCTATCCTCTCCATCCCTCCAGACCCACAGATGGGACCCGGCCCGGCAATTCGCGAAACGACCTGATTCAAGGCACTTTCATCTTTTTTTCTTTCCTGGCGGTACGTCCAGGGATAAACATTACTACCCCTATAAGGTGACAATACGTTAGACGCCTTTTCAGGATAACGTATCTAATTACTATCATTATCTGTAACGAGTGCCATACGTCACTTACATCTGAATAATTTTCCTTTTCAGATCCTGTATGAAAATCAAGTGGTTTAGCCTATAATCACTCAAAAATCAGACATTCCCGGGTTATCACCAGATCGTGATACCCATTTAAACTTATCAATGATACCTTTCTGCCTTCATTTCTCTATAACCTCCTTATAACTACACTCATTGCCAAGATGAAAACTCATTAAAACGAAATAACGGTCATTACAAAAAAAGGGTAACTCCTTCACGATATCAAACATTATAAATATGAATATCTGATATTCTTATCCGGGTGAGAGAGGGCGTATGACATTTAGAGATATGCAGACATCGACATCCGCTTCTCATACTCCTCCGGCTCCTCTGAAGATCCTGTATGTCGATGATGACAAAGATCATCTCTATCTGGCCCGCCATTACCTTGAAAAATCCGGGCAATTTCATGTAGATACTATCCCATCAGCCCGGGATGCTCTCTTACATGCCGATATCTCCTCGTATGATGCGATAGTATCGGATTATTCCATGCCAGATATGGACGGCATTGCATTTCTTAAGAAAATTCGGGAGTTATATGACGATATCCCGTTTATACTCTGCACAATACGAGGCCGTGAAGAGGTACTCATTGAAGCCATTAATAATCATGCTGATTTTTACGTTCATAAGAATAAAAACCTGGAGACCCGGTTTGTTGAACTGATACATGCCATTAAACAGGCGGTAGAGAGAAAACAAACGAAACAAAGTCTTCAGGACTCTGAAAAGTATGTCTCTGATATCATTGATTTTCTCCCTGATGCAACCTTTGCCATTGACCAGTCCGGCACGGTCATCGCCTGGAACCGGGCGATTGAGGAGATGACCGGTATTCCTGCCCGTGACATGCTCGGAAAAGGGGATTACGATTATGCAATTCCTTTTTACGGGTCACGGCGTCCGCTTCTTTTTGATATGATAGATGAACCCGACGACGTGATTGCCGGGTTTTATACCGACGTTTTTCGAAAGGATGGGAGTCTGAATGCACAGACCAGTCACGCAACCCCGAAAGAAAAGCAGATCTCAACCTTAGTCCGTGTCAGCAGGTTATACAACAAATCAGGTGATGTCGTTGGTGCCATTGAATCCATCAGGGATATCACCGAGCTGAAAAGAATTGAAGAGAAACTCCGGAAAAGTGAAGAACGGTTCAGGGGTATGGCTGAACGTTCCTCTGATCTGATAGTAGTCCTGAACAAGGAACTAAAGGCAGTATACGTCTCCCCTTCGTCAACAAGTATCACCGGGTATGAGCCATCAGAACTCATCGGAAAAGCGGTTGATGGTGCTGCAAACACGGTATTTTTAG
>CAYWHV010000226.1:0-4710 GCA_964458045.1 uncultured Methanospirillum sp. | reverse complement strand
TCGATAGACCTGATTGAACAACTTGAATACACCGGACAGATTGAGATAGCCAAAGATATCCTGTCAAGGTTCAGTGATACGATCGTCGTTCCGGAACATGTCGCCATTAAAAAGGATGGTGCCCGGGTTGAGATGCATGTCCGTGATATCCCATCAGATTGTCCAATCCTTGACCTTGGGTCTGAAGGTCTCATACCATGCCTTGACGTGATTAAAAAATCCCGTACGGTTGTATTAAATGGTCCCGCCGGCCTGTTTGAAGAGTCTGATTACTCATTCGGAACATATGAGATAATAAAAGCAGCAGCAGAAGCAGAATTTTCCGTAGTCGGGGGCGGGCATACTGCCGCTGTCATTGAAAAGATGGGGTATGATGCAAAGTTCACCCACATCTCAACCGGTGGCGGTGCATGCATTGAATTTTTAACCGGCAAGAAACTACCGGCTATTGCTGCCCTGGAAAAAAGTGCTGAACGGTTTGCATAGGCCGGATATAAAAAGGCAACCTTATTTTTCCTGCTGCTGACCTCATAAGAAGATTTCTGAATATATGAATAATCCAACAATTACCCTTGATCATATTGCATTACAGGTAACAAACCTGGAGCGAAGTATCCGTTTTTTCCAGGATATCCTGCACATGCAGGTCTATGGTCCGGTCCATCTCGGAACCCTGTCCACAGGCGGTAGGCTTTTAGGGAAAGTCACCGGTGGGCAGGGTCTTTTGAAAGGGATCATTGGCAGTATCTCATCACGGGCTCTCCGTGATCAGTACACCGATGTGGCCCTGCTATCATCTTCAGGGAGATCGTTTGACATTCTGCTTGTCCAGGAACGATACCCGGAAACGAACGCTACCAGATCAGTTGAAGGAAATACCATATTCGGATTTTCATGCTTTCTGTCATCCGCGGTTGATTCAGAAATCCTTGGCTGGGACCTTCATCAGGCTGAAGCAGATTTTTCCTGGGGAGATCCAGGTCTTGACGGAACAATCTTCTCACAGGACTGTCCAAATCATTCCCTGTATGTCTGTGACCCTGATGGCCGGCTCATTGAATTAATCCCGAACGAACGTGATGATTCATCGGCTCCCTTCATTACCGGACTTCATACCATAACCCTGCATGTGACCTATCCGGATAAAAGCAAGCAATTCTATTGTGAAAAACTGGGTATGAATGTTGAATCTGATATCACAGGATCGGTACCAGGGAAACGATTCATAAGGCTGAAAAGTGCAGAAGGAAAAAGTTGTTTAATCCTGTATGGTCAGACAAAACCTGATGGAAATCCAATAGAAGCAGGAGGATACGGACTTGACCATTTCGCTATCGGGTGTCAGTTACCTGGGGAGAAATCCACCGATGCAATCGATATCAGGATGGAACCAGAAAAACTTGCAGATTCTACCGGATCCTCATATATCAGGGATTCTGACGGGTACTGGATCGAATGCCTCTGAATCTATACATTGCCAGTTTTTTGAGATGATCAATGACGATATCATGGAGAGTAGTGGGGGGATTTGGAGCCCACATTAAATCAAACCGGACTGAAATTACCATTCAGCATAAGGGAAAAATTTCAGAGATACCGATCAAAGACCTGTCTCATTTTCTCCTCATCGGCGGTCATACCATCCAGACCTCAACGATAACATCCCTGGTAAAAGAGGGAGTTTTTATATCATTTTGTGAATCTGATGGTGAGCCGGTTGGCTATATATCTCCCTATGATTATTCTCTTTTTAAGGAGATCCAGCATCTGCAAAAGGCGGCAGCCCCCTATTCATATGCTCTCGCCTGTGCAACTGAATCGGTAAAGTCCCGGATTCTTGCAATAGAGAAATATACAGAAGAGATTGGAGCAGAGATCCTCTTCTCCGGCGAACTCGACATCCTGTCAGGGTATGCACAAGAACTTGAGAACATGGTTCTTATTGAAGAACTTCGACGGATTGAACAACTGGTTCGGGATATGTACTATGAAATCCTTGGAAGACTTATCAGTCCGGCGTATCAGTTCAAAAGAAGGACGAGCCGCCCATATCTTGACCCGGTAAATGCAATCCTGTCATTTGGCTATGGAATGCTCTCATCAGCATGTACCCGGGCGATCATCGGCGGACATTTGGATCCAGGCCATGGATATTTAAACAGGGGAAATCAGGCCCTTGTTCAGGATCTTATGAACTGCTGGAAACCGGAGATGATTGACAACCATGCGATTGGATTTCTGAGATCCGGCAGGTTACATCAGAATGGATATGAACGTACAAAAGATCGGTGTATTCTGCATGATGAGGTTATTGAAGAATTAATTCATCTTTTTTCTAAATCCATTCAGGAAGAACTTATCAATTCACAGATAGATCTGCTCATACAGTCTTTGCGGGGAGAAATACCGTTCTCAATTATCAAACCATAGACATCTAACGGAACCATTTTTTCCCAACTTTTTTACTCCATAGTTTTTGTTTTCATATTTTCACCGAGGTATATATTCATTTTAATAAATTTTACAATATTTTTGTACATCTAATATATAGCATCATATGATTTAATATAAGAAGATTGCGAAGTGACGTCGAGATAATTATATTATAATAAATATAAAAATAAGTTAAATAAAATTAGAAATACAGGATAAAATTTCCTGTTCAAATCCCTTGGCAATTGATTCATCCGTAGATTCCACGTATAATCTGACGAGAGGTTCGGTTCCGGACGGACGAATAAGAGCCCAGGCATCTTTCCGATCGATTCTGATCCCATCTACCTGGTTTAAGGAGTCCTGTGTAAATTTTTCCCGCACGGCAGTCAGAATTTCAGCAGCTTTATCGGTATGGAACTTATGTTTCAGCATTATTGACGGGGGAAGAGCATCAACCAGAGAGGATAGTGGTTGTTTTTTCATTGCAAGAAGAAGAACCATCATTGCTGCAGTCATGCCCCCATCCCGGCAGAACTGATGATCAGGATAAATAAGGCCACCATTTCCTTCTCCTCCAAAAGCAACCGGTTTTCCTTCGGCTAGGAGTGCCCGCATCCGCCTGGCAACATAAATACTGCCAACTGCGGTATAATCAACAGTGCATCCATGCGGTGCAATGACCGTCTCGATAAGTCTGGATGTGCTGACCGGCGTTACCAGAATTCCCTTCTTTTGTGAACAGACATATTCGGCAATGAGTGCAAACTCTTTATTTTCTTCAACAAACCTCCCTTTATCATCAATGAAGACAGCACGGTCCGCATCTCCATCATGGGCAACACCGAATGCTGCTCCGGTAGAGACAACCATCTCCGCAAGCGGGGCCAGACCTTCAATGGAGGGTTCAGGATCTCGTGCCGGGAAATTCCCATCCGGATATGCATTCAGCGTAAATATTTTACACCCAAGAGACTGTAATATTTCAGCCGTTGTCCGGTGTGCAGCGCCACAACCAGGATCAATGGCAACCGTGATGCCTTCACCGATATTTTCAGGAACCTTTCGGACAACGCCTGCGATATATTTGGAGACCAGATCCCCTTCAGGTATGACGACACCCACATCTTTCCATTCCTTCAGGTCAAAGTTATAGGAAAAGACACGCTCTTCTATCTCGATGGATGCTTCATCGTCCATCTCGGTCCCGTCTTTTTCAATAACCTTGACTCCGTTATAGGCACCCGGATTATGCGAAGCGGTAATGACTACTCCGGCGTCATACCGGTTCATGACAATATACTGAAGAGCAGGAGTCGGAAGGATCCCACAGTCAATCACATCACAACCCGTTGCCATAAGGCCCGCTTTCATTGCATTAATAAGTGCAGGCCCGGAGGTTCTGGTATCCATCCCGACCGCAATGGTTCCCGGCCTCATTGAACCGACAGCCATCCCAATCTTCATGACCAGCTCTGGAGTGATTAGTTCTCCAACGATACCACGAACTCCGTTTGTCCCAAATAACTGCTTTTTCTTTTCAGTCATAAGCATCTTCTTGTGGTTCTGACTGCAGTCCGGTCTCTTCCTCCGGCTCAGCTTCAGATTCCTTTTTCCTGCGTTTTTCCTGTTTTTCCTTCAGCTGATCTTCACGAATCTTGAGGAGACGTGATGAAGCCAGAGCAACATGACGCATTACTTCAGTTACCCGGTCTTCCACTTCAATCTCATCATCAACATCGATAGATGTACTTTCTATCTCCATGAGAAACCGGGCAACTTCACTCACTTCAAACAATAAATCATCAAGTTCTTCTGGTGTATAAAACCCGCACATTGCCCCATAGAGAAATGTTGCACCAGCCTTACTTACCTTTTTCTTAAAAGAACTTCGTGCCTGATTGACTGCCTGGGGAGTATACGTTCCGGTCATGAAAGGAACCAGTTCAGGGAGATTTTTCCCGATATATGTCATTTCAGCACCTGAAGACGTCTGAAAATCAGCACATAACCGGGATATCGCCCACTCCCTGGCGGTAATGAAAGTTCTCTTCCTGAGAAACTGATTTACCTGCAGATATGATGCGCCGTCAACCTTCCTGAACTTGTGATACTTGGTAGGATCCCGTGAACGGAATGGTGTTGCCATCAGAGTACCGTTAGATGTGCCTTACAGATAAGTCCACGGGATGAGAATGGCCCATGCAACCACCTGGTTTTTTATGGAAGAGAGATAACATGTATAGGGGTTGTCCCAAAGCCCAGATAGTGTAGTGG
>CAYWHV010000225.1:0-4717 GCA_964458045.1 uncultured Methanospirillum sp. | reverse complement strand
TTGGTATGACAATCCTCCTGGTACTGACCTACATCTCTGTCGGTGGCGTAACTGCAGGTCACAAAGCACTCGCTGCCATGTCTGACCTGGTACCGGAGGCACTTGCCGGGCAGGGAATGACCGGATGGGCATCAATGCCAGAACTGGGATCACCCATCTGGTTCACCCTGATAACCACCCTGGTCCTTGGTGTTGGGATCGGTGTTCTGGCCCAGCCACAACTTGTTGTCAGGTTCATGACTGCACGGGAGAACCGGTCATTAAACCGGGCAGTACTGGTCGGTGGCCCTTTTATCCTTATGATGACCGGTGTTGCCTTCACGGTTGGTGCACTGACGAATGTGTATTTTTACCAGCACATGGGAAAAATTGCCGTCGATGCAGCAGGCGGGAATGTGGACTCTGTCATTCCCCTGTATATCAATACCGCAATGCCTGACCTGTTTGTGATAATCTTTATGCTGACCCTGCTTTCAGCGGCTATGTCCACCCTATCGTCACTCTATCACACCATGGGGACCGCTCTTGTCTGTGACCTCTGGGGCAGAGGACAGAAATGTGCCATGTCACTTCGGGCAAACCAGATTGGATGTATCGTGATGATGATCCTGAGCGTCGTTCTGGCTCTTGCCATGCCGGCGAGCATTATCGCCCGTGCCACCGCGATGTTCATGGGCCTGTGTGCATCAGCATTTCTCCCGGCGTTTGCAGTGGGTGTGTATTCCAAAAGACCTTCACGGGCCGGGGCCATGGCCAGTATGATCACCGGTACGTTCATCTGGTTTTTTTACACGGTTTTCATTCATACCGCCGAAGCAAAGGCCCTCGGGATCTCCCAGTTCCTGACCGGATCAGTAACGATACTGGGTGCACCCTGGACAGTCATCGATCCTCTGGTTATTGCACTCCCAATATCACTCATCGTCATGGTTGTGTTTCAGGTTCGTGAACGAAGCGTGGGAGTGAAAAGCCAGGTATAAGGAGGACAATAATACCGGTTTTGAATAAAACCAAAATTTTTTCTTTCTTCCAGAAACCGATGATATTCAGAGAGAAAGAATGCCCATTTTAAAAATCAGGAAAAAGATTTCATCTTCGAAAAGTAATACTCCGTCACCGGTACTTAGGAGGTTATAAGATGAACTTCAGACCAGGGCTTTCCCTGCTTATTATCCTGTCATTTCTTATGATTCCCGTGTTTGGGGAAGACCTTACGAAAATATACGGGAGCATCCCAAAGAACGGAATAAACCAGGTCACTCTTGACAACTCAGCAAATGATAAGGAAGCAGTTGTTGTGTTTAAAGAGATAAACTGGCCGATACCATTTGCAGTATACCTGGCTCCTCACCAGACCGGAGTATTGAAACTACCCTCTGAGTCATACCAGGTGTATTATACACTCGGGCGAGGCTGGAATGTTGCTGAAAAACGGTTCCATATCGAGCCGGAGTATTACATGGTAGCCGGGGTATTTAATCCGGCAGAAGCGGGTCTCATCCATGAAGAAAAACTTCGCCCTGACAGAATTGTTGATGAGAACTGGGATCCGGATGCATACGTTCCGAGCACCTATGGTGATAATGTAGATTATGCTGAATGGAAATGGGCTGAGAGCACCATCCCGCTCTATCAAACTGCAAGTTCTCCTGATTCACGGATACCTATCGAAATAGGTGATTTTCCCCTTTCATGATCTTTTTTTCCCGTTCTCTCCTCTCTTTTTTCATTATTAAGATGAAATGAGTTGTTGGTTGGCTTAATCCGAGTTTTCTTTTTCCCTTTCCTCTTTAAAAATGAACCTTCTCATTTTTGGAGAATCAATCAATACTGTTAAGGATCACCTTGTGCAAATTATCTTCGACCTGTTATTATGGTGACCTGACATGAAACAAAAATTACGTGTAATCCTGTTACTTCTTGTCATATATGGTGTATGCACCGCCATTGCAAGTGTAAGTGCCGAAGAAGTACAATCAGAAGATACATTGGATCCCAATATGTCAATTGATTATGCAGATCCTAGTTTCTGGCTATCACTGCCATCTATCGAAAAAGAAGTGGATGTCTTCTATGTGTACCCTACCGTCAGCAGCAACGAGAATGGTTCAATGAATATTACTGATGATGAAGAGCGGTCTTTGGCGAATTGTATTTTTGATGCACAGGCGAGCATTTATGAGCCATACGGAAATGTGTTTGCTCCTTATTACCGACAGATGTCAACAGCCGTTAATGCCGGTCCTGGAATGCTTGCAACCGATACAGATGAGTTTAAGCAGGGTGCAGCAGATGTAGAGGAGGCATTTGAGTATTATATCACTACTCGTAATGAAGGACGCCCGTTCATCATTGCTGGTCACAGTCAGGGGACAATGGCCCTCATCGAGTTGATTAAAAACCGGTTCGGAGATGACGTGGACCTTCGAGACAGACTGGTTGTTGCGTACCTTATCGGGTACACCGTAACGGATGAAGACCTGGATCTGGCAGGACTGAAACCGGCTCAAACCTCTGATGATGTGGGAGTTGTTGTCACCTATAATACCCAGTCAGTAACATCCACAGGCGGTCCGATGCTCATGGCCGGTGCACATTGTATCAATCCGCTGAACTGGAAGACCGATGACACCTATGCACCGGCTCACGAGAACCTTGGTGCACGGTTTTACAACGACACCACCGGTGAATTCCTCCGTGAGGTTCCAAATTACTGTGATGCGCAGATAAACCTGACATCCGGTGCCCTGACAACAACCATACCTGAAGGTGAAGACCTCGATATCGGACCGTATTCTGAAGGAGTCTACCACAGGTATGACTATGCCTTCTGGTACAGGAACCTTGAGCAGAATGTCGCTGAGAGAATTAACGCATATCTGACCCTGAACAAAGATGCCAGTAACGAATAATCACGAAAAAATCTCTGCATTCCATCATGGCAATGCACAAAAACTCAAAGAGTTACGGGGTAAGAGTCTTGGAGTTCCAAAGGCCCTGCCCCCTTTTAATCCGGATGTAGATGTGCCAAAAGCCCCGGATTATACCTCCCCTGACAGCTGGCTTCTTCCCCCGTCATATTTTTCAAGAGTAACCTGCGACCAGTGTCACTTTCCCGGAAGGGGTCTATCACATGTATGACTATGCAATATTCTATGAGAATCTCCGGAAAAACGTCTCTACTCGAATAAATTCATATTTCAGGAGTTATAATCCAAAAATTTGATAATAGAAATCTTTTTTATTGTAATGCACGATACAATTGATAATTCCTATGGATTTGCTCACTCCTCATTCGCTTTCCCATGCTGAAAAAGACGTTGTCTTGCATAAAATTACAGACTATTTTTCAAAAAAAATGAGATTATTGCCGTAGTGCTATTTGGGTCATTTGCAGAGGATCAGTTTCGTGATATTTCCTGAAGATTATGCAGACACATTCCTTGTTATGGCTGAGAATGAGTCCATTTCAAAGGATGAATCTGAAAATATGGCAGATATAGCAAGGTTTCGGGATCGCCGGGTACATCAGTATTGGAGAATCGATGATTACGTTATCTGAGATATTCTGATCAAAGACCGTGACGATATAATAAGATATAATGAAACAATCCTGTCTGCAATAAATACTTAAGAAATATTCAAAATTACCTGTTTGAAAAAAATTAGATATAGGGGTTGCGGAGACCCTTGTTGACACCGAATGTTGCACGGTGTTCGAGCTCCTTCTGGTTCTTGGTGATCTTTTCGGTTGCAAGCTTGGTGACGAGTTCAAGACCTGGCTTGACGCTCTCAATCGGCTTGGTCTCAAAGACACCGGCGGCGATTGCCTTGTTCCAGATATTTTCTCCATTGTTGTTCCGGATAAACACAGTGGACCATCCGTCTGGGGATCCGACTGAACCGGTGGAGATATCAGCAAGGTTTGCCACGTAGTCAAGACAGACATGGCAGCCTGGCTGTTCGTACTTGTGAGTGAGTTTGAGCGGGATCTGGGAGACTGCACCACGGTTGGTGTATGCCCAGTACTTCCCCTTACCGATATCGGTCTTCTTGAGTGAGTGCAGATCGACATTGCAGTGGTCCTGCACGATCTGAGTCATGCTCTGGTATGAGAAGTTCTCCATACAGAAGATACCCATTGCAAGAGCAATCTTGTCACACACATCACGAAGTCCGACCGGGTAGAGTTGTGCTTTTCGAAGTGCCTGGATCTGACAGGGAGTTCCGACAATACCGACCTTGTCAAGACCATACTTGCGTACAGACTCTTTCAGGACAGACATGTTTGGACAGACATTGTATCTGGTTCCCCGTGAAGACAGGATTTCTTCAGGAGTTGTTGCCACAATCGGCTTTGGCTGCCATGGCTTCTCTCCCTGGCCTGCGACGATTGCACCATCGATGATACCCTCTTCAAGAGCGTAGAGGAACATTGAGGTGACAATCCCGCCATCCTGGGAGCAGCGCAGAACTTCTGCACTGGTGCTGCGGGCAGCGACTGCGGATTTATATTTGCCAAGATAATCCATGATTAGTTCCCTCCCGGGTTCATGGCACCATCGATAATACCAAGGATGTTTTCGTACTGGTTCACAACATCAAAGCTGAAGAATGCACGTGGACAGGCTGCATAGCAGGCACCACACTTGATACACATATCACGGTTGACGTTCGGCTTTCCTTCTTCCATGGTTATGGCAAAGACCGGACAGGA
>CAYWHV010000224.1:0-4718 GCA_964458045.1 uncultured Methanospirillum sp. | reverse complement strand
AGTAAACGATATCTCCCCTATCTCCCCTTGTTTAAAGACCGGAATGATATGGTCCGGAATCTGGGGCGGAATTGAATCATAGTACTGCTGGACTGCCGACGTTCCTTCCATCAGGAGAGCTCCATGATACACTCCCCAGTCCGGGTATGAAGCAGAGTACATCACTGCTCCTTTATCTGTTCCCTGAACATACACCTGTTTTAAGGAAATATAATCTGCTTTTGTTCTCTTTACAGGGTTTTTGGTCTTGCAGATCCGATACCCTTTCCCCTGCATCCACCGGTCCTGATATGTCTGCAGCTCATCAAATGTCATTCCGGTTTTCGAGGTATCAAGCAGGTAAAATAGTTCAGATTGCCAGTCTGGTGAGCGTGCCGTCAGGGTAGCAGTCTTGTTATCATCTCCCATCTTCAGGTTTTCTTTTATTGTCCAGCCGGGTGGTATTTCAAGTGTTACCCATTCAGGAGAATTTATCTGCTGCCAGTCAGATGATGCACTTACAATCCCAAAGGTTCCTATGACGGAAATTATCATACAGAGAGCAATGAGTAATATTTGAAAAGGAGAATGAAAGGTGCTCATTGAATCGGTATGAGAAAGCATGGTTATTATCTATTATCCAAAAGCATATCTTTTCCGATATACATGAATTTTATAGCCGGACACAAATCTATAAACACTGTCCCAATACAATAACTTTCAGAGAGTATGATTTCAAATCGTTATCTGATAATTCTTGCAATAATCCTATGTATTCCGGCAGGGTGCTATGGATTAGAAATTCCTCCCGATCTCCAGATCATCACTGAGAATTACCCTCCACTGAACTATATTGAGAACGGGACACTTCAGGGGATTTCTGTTGATCTGATGGAACTAGCATTTGAACGGTTGGATATACCTGTAAATCGTAGTTCTTTTCAGGTCCTGCCCTGGTCAGAGGGATATACCCGGGCCCTGAACACTCCGAATACGATGCTTTTCTCAACCGCACGGCTTCCTGAACGGGAATCTCAATTTCTCTGGGCTGGTCCGCTGGTGAGTGATCTAAAGGTATTGTTTTCTCATGCACTTGCTCAGCCTGTCGATAAAAATGATATTTCCGGCCTTCGAATCGTAGCAATAACAAATGATAGTGGCATCGGGTATGCAATTGAAGCAGGGGCGGACAGTGAGAAGATTATACTGGTGCCAACACCTGAAGAAGCTGTACATATGATTGAAAATGGGACTGCAGATGCATGGTCATATGGTAAGATGGCTGGGATTCGGGCTATTGACACGTATGCAGATGATCCAAATATGATTGTAATCGGGGCAGAAATTGGAACGATTGATGATTATGTTGCGTTCAATCTTAACACCTCTGCAGAGTTTGTTGACGCCATTCATTCAACCCTGAAAGAATTGAAACAGGATCGATCAGAGACCGGAATAAGTGCATACGAGCAGATTTATATCCGGTATCTTCCGGTGGGATGCACTGTCGAATCGGTCAGTGTGAAAGGTGTCATCAATCTTGTCTCTAATACTGCTGTTGCAATTGAAAGTGATGCAACAGGGACCATTGCTGACATTAATGCAGGTAAGGCTCCGTATACATATCCTGATTGCCAGGATGTGTATGTATTTGTATATGATACAAAGGGCACTCTGATTGCAAATGCTGATAATCCCGGACTTGTTGGAAAGAATTTTTCCGGTCTAATTGATGTTACCGGGAAAAAGTTTCGGGATGAAATGATAGCCGGTGCATTAAAAGACGGGTCAGGATCGATAGATTATGTCCATTCAGACTCAGAAACCAGTGGACTATATCAAAAGAGAAGTTATTATGAGTTAGTTACCGGAAGTGACGGAGTGGTGTATGTGGTTGGTGCAGGACGATATTTGTCCTGTGACGAAATGGATGAATGAATATTGTTGCTGCATAACACAAATAATGATACGCCAAATTTTTTGCTGATTTAACAATGAAATAAAAATATGGGTTTTCACGCCATTTTACTGGCAAAGAGAATCATTAATAAATCGGGTTTCGAAATTCCTGTTATCAGGCATTGATATCCCTTTTTTTATGAGTCAGGACTATACCCTGTTAACCTTATAAATATTCAGATAGCCTAACGTATAACAAACGAGTCAGGAGAGGACATTATGGACCGCCGAATCCCCTATGGGATTATGAATTATGCTGAGTTGATAGAGGAGAACAGATATTTTATCGATAAAACCTTATTTATCGCTAAATTGAAGGATATTAAAAACCCTGTCTTTCTTCGTCCTCGTCGGTTTGGAAAATCACTTTTCTGCTCGATGCTCCAGTATTATTATGACCTGAAAGAGGCGGACCGGTTTGATGAACTCTTTGGACATACCTGGATTGGTAAAAATCCAACTGATGACCATAATAAATATTTAGTTCTGAAATTTGATTTTTCCGGAATTTCTGTATCTGAAGATATTAAAAAAACAGAAATCGCATTTAACCGAATTTGTGGTGCACGAATTCATGAAATGAGATATGCGTATCCTGATCTTCACTGCAATGCCCCGGAATTTTCTCCTGATGATGATGCATCCACTGTTCTTTCAACATGGCTTGGATATCTGCAGAATACCGGATCACCACAGGTATATGTCATCATTGATGAGTATGACAACTTTGTAAATCAGTACATTGTTAGCAATCAGGACCATCTGTACCAGGAAGTAACATCCGGTGACAGTTTCCTCAGGACATTTTTTAAAGTGTTAAAGGAAGGAAGACAAACCGGTGCTGTTGCCAATATCTTCATTACCGGAGTGCTTCCCATCGCGATAGATGATCTGACCTCAAGTTACAATATTGCAACCTTTTTAACTCTTAATTCATCCTTTGAATCTATGGTTGGATTTACACAAAATGAAGTGACTGGTTTGCTTGATCAGATCTATAAGGATTATGAAATTGACCCTCATTCCCGAAAAGAAGTTGATGAGGTTATTAAAAGTCAATATAACGGATATCATTTTGTAAATATTGATGGTGAGGCGGTCTATAATCCAACCATGCTCATGTTTTTTCTGCAGGATTTTTGTGATAAAAAAATTATTCCCAAACAACTAACGGATTTAAACCTCAGGACAGATCTCTCCTGGGTGAAACGAATAACGAGTAGTGTAGAGAATACCAGGGAAATAGTGGGTGAACTGATTCGAACTGACAGTATCCCGTATGATGAAGATTATCTGGTCTCTAAATTTAACCGATCCCAATTTTTTGATAAAAATTACTACCCTGTTTCATTATTTTACCTTGGCATGCTGACAAAAAGAGATCAATTCCTTCTGCAGATTCCAAATCTGAATATGCAGAAGATTTTTACCGAATATTTTAATGAACTCTTTCATATCGATGTCTCCACCCGTTATGCTGCCATGATGCGGAGTTTTGTTGATAATCCTGACTTGAGCCGGCTTTTTTCTGATTACTGGCGGCTCTATGTGAGTCAGCTCCCTGAAGCAGTCTTTACACAGGTAAATGATAACTTTTACCGGACGACCTTTTTCGAACTCTGCAGCAGGTATCTGTCCACCTGGTTTACCTGGAATATTGAGCGGTCATATCCCCAGGGGAGGAGTGATCTTGAATTTGTCGGGAAATATCATGAGAAATTTGCTGGTATCAGGTGGATAATTGAATTTAAATATTTTTCAAATACCGAGTGGACTCGTCTGAAGACTCCCCTGGAAGATTTTATTGTTCGGGAGGAAGATACCGGGCAGATTCGGGGTTATGCAGAAGGGCTGATACAGGAGTATCCGGAGGCAAAGATCCAATTGTTCGTGATTTATTGTATCGGAAACCAGGGATTTCGGGTGTTTGAAGTTTCGTGATCGCGAGCATTGGTAGCCAATTTAAAACCCCGGGTTTTCTCCATTTCATTGATCTTCTGACCTTTTCTGATTTTCTTATCCTTCACATATCTTTATTATCTTAAACAATGATTGCACAATATGTCTTATTCTACCCGGTTCTGGTTAGGTTGTATATTTGTCATCCTGTGTAGTATCTCTGTAGTTTTTGCAGCAAATCCCCTCTTACATGAGTCGGCACCTCTTCCCTTTCCTGACCGGCCTACTCTCAATACTCCGGTTTCCCCTCCTGTTACAATCCCTTATCAGGGTTTGAATGAGGATAATACCATAATTATCGGTTCAGATTCTGTGCAGAACGATGAATATGTAGATCATATTGTGACGGTTGTTAATGAACATGCTACAGATACGGTGTGGATAAACCTTTTTGCAGGTCCTTTTGGAAGGTTTCCTTCGGGAACCGAGTGTCAGGTGACCCAGTGTGATGGAAATACCTGTTGTCCCTCGGTTAGTTGTCCGAATGCTAAATGTGGTAGTACGCCGTGTAATACCGGAGCAGTACCGCTGCCATATAATGGCGGGTTTGTTCTTGGACCTGGAGAGTCTAAAAATATCACCGTTCAGGTTACCAAAGATAGGATAACCACCGGATCAGGTGGACTTCAGGTCTGGGCAAGAACCGGATGTAAACCAACCGGTAACCCGGATTATCCACTGATATGCGATACTGCAAATTGTGACCTTGATTATGCTCCACACAGCAAAGTCGAGTGTGGGGGAGTCGGATCTAAAGTTCCTGCAACTAAGGCTGAAATTACCTTTAATGGAAATTATGGTCTTGATGGGTATGATATCAG
>CAYWHV010000223.1:0-4729 GCA_964458045.1 uncultured Methanospirillum sp. | reverse complement strand
CTAATGGTGGCTGCAATGATATTAAATGCTTTAAAGTATGGATTAGTCTGTCATTATGCGGTGAAAAATACTCAAGAAATATACTATATTTCATATGTCAAAGATCTCCATGATGCTGGGAATATAATTGAGGTAGCATGAGCTCTGATTTGTATTATTGTAATCTCGGAGTTAGATCTCCCGAAAATTACCGAAACTTTGTTGTATCTCGTCTAAGTGACTTTGAATATTATCTCTCTTCTGCAAAGAGGAGAATGGATGGAATTAAGTATCAGTATCATTTCATCTTTAAAATATCTCCAATTTGGAATGTCAAAGATAGAAATGTGGTGTATGATGATGGAGAGGTATTTCAAAGTAAAGAATGTATTGGAAAAATTTGTGGAAGAATTCAGCATAACGAACTGTATTTTGATATCACTCCGTCTGATGAGGGATGTGTTTATCAACGTACGTCATCAGGTATACAAACCATAACCTATTCGAGAGATTCATGGGAATTATCCAACATCAAACTCACTCACTCTTCCGGAAAGGACGAAAGAGGAGAGGAACAGATTGCACCTGTTTCAGAAGAGGTTGAAGAGGAAGCATTAGATCAGATTTTTTCATCAAGATGGCTGTATGATTCATCTAAACATAGTTATCGCGTCATTAGTGCAAATCGTTACAAAAAAATCATCTGGTTAAAAGAAAAACCAAAAAGCAGTCAGTTGTTTTCTAAATATGACACATCCCAACTTAAAAAAGAGATTGAAGCATTTCATACGTTAATGATGATGCCAAAACCACATAATCTCCCTTTACTCAATCTATTGCAGAAAAAAGATTATGCTGACTGGGATGATGTTGTTCTTCCTTCAGAACGTACAATAACATACGAAATACTCACAGACACAAATCGGTCGGGCACTCTACAACAGAGACATTTTGTGAGAAAAGCTCTTGGCACACATGATTTTGCTATTCTTGAGGGGCCGCCTGGATCTGGAAAAACCACCGCTCTCTGTGAACTAATTATTCAGGAAATAAAACTAGGTCACCGCGTTTTGATGGTTGCCTCAACTCATATTGCTGTAGATAATATTCTTGAAAAATTGGATGAATTTGTTCCTGACACGAGAACATCATATAATGATAAATATGGCATCATACCACTCCGTATCGGAGAGGAGGCAAGTGTTCTTGATTCCATGCGAAAATATTGTGAAAGTCAGGTTGTGGAAACTGAACAAAAAAGAATTTTACACTCTTTAAGTAAAATTCGTAATCCAAGCGATTCACAGAAAGAGCTCTATGATTTAATTAGAAATGATGTATCAAACAAAGGCATCTCCAAACTCTTAATTGATTGTGCTAACTTCGTTTGTGGAACAATGATTGGCATTTTGCGTGCTCCAATGATTCAGGAAATTCAAGGTTCAGCACCTCTCTTTGATGTGGTAATTGTAGATGAAGCATCAAAAACTACTTTTTCAGAGTTTCTAGTCCCAGCATTGTATGGGAGAAAATTCATCCTTTCAGGAGATATCCGCCAACTTGCTCCATATACTGATGAAATGCCAATAAAAATTAATGTCTGTGGATTGATTGAAGATGAAAGAATTCGTGAACTCTGCAAAGCAGTTTTTGACTCATCAGTATTTTCTAGAGGAAATCGCTCAAATGCTGAAAATATTGGGAGATATATCCTTCATTCTGGAAAAATCCTGATTTGTGATGACGAACAAAAATATAATGAGTTTGAACATAAAATTAAACTCCAAATTGAAGAGCTTAACAAATTGTGCAAGAATAAAAAATATGATAATCCTGAAATTTGTTTTGCTTCAATCCCCACCTGTCCATTAAGCACAGAAAAGCAGTGTGAGCTTGCTGTATGCAATCTGCTTTTGACAACGAGTGACGCACTAAAAGATATAGCGGATATTCTCCCTCCAGCACTTGATATCGATAAAAAAATTGAAAAACTAATTTCTCCTGCAGCATATATGGTACACCAAAGAAAACAAAAGGCGTACAAATGTTTGCGGGAAAATAAACCTGAGTCATGGGAAGATGCAGTTACGTGGAGGTTGAATCGTCAATATGAATTAAAAAACATAGGGGCGGAACGATTCAATAAATTATCCCGAGATCTTGATCTGCTTATGCCAAAATGTATTGATGCAAAAATCCGTGAAAATAAGCCGGATATAGATATGAACAAACGGATTGCCGATGATTTGGACAAGATAATTTCTATTTCCTATCCTTCAATTTTGGAATTTTTACAAACTGGTTATCAGTCCAGATTTACACAAAAATATTTGGATGTTGCATTGTACGCTGGATTGGGATATGATGAAAAGGACAAATCCTCATTTTATCAGAAACGTCATGAGCTTCTTACCTTTCAGCATCGTATGCACCCAGATATCTCTGCATTTCCACGGAAATATATTTATGAAAACACAGCCTTGGAAGATGCAAATGGTATTTCTAATGAACGTGTATTCCCTTTCCAAAGAGGGCCCAGAGTAATCTGGATGCACGTTCCTGGAACTAAAACTAATGAGTCGAATAGGATTAATAATGATGAAATAGAGTCAATTATTGGTCATTTGTCAATGTTACTTGAAAAAATCAATGAGAATAATTATGGAAAGCATTGGTCAATTGCTCTGTTGTCTTATTATAATGGACAGGTAAAACAACCTAATCCCCCGCTTCTCTTAACCTAGATTACACCCCTCCCCGCCAAATCCTCCCTCTTTTCCAAAAACACCCCAGATTCAAGTGCCAACTCCTCGCGCCCATTCATAGTTAAAGATATGTTTTTATCTATGGATGACCAATATATCTACAAACAAAACCACCCCTCAAAAAATGACTTCCATCATCAAACAGTACGACAAAAAAACCGGAAAAACCTATGCTGTAGAAAGTACATCCCGCTGGGACAAAGAAAGAAAAACCTGCATCTGCGACCGAAAAGTCATCGGCCACTTCGACCCCGAAACCGGGGAAATCCTTCCCAACAGAAAACGAAAAGAAAGCACGAAACAAACCGCAATCGCAAAATCTGCCGGATGCAGCCTGCTCTTTGATCATGCGGGAGAAAAAACCGGATTGGTCTCAGCACTGAAAAAAGTCTATCCTAACCACTGGGAGAAACTCCTGACCTGTGCTTACTACCTCCTTGCTGAAGGGAACGCCTTATCGCACTGTGAACAGTGGACAGAACGCAACATCACGCCTCTCAATCAACGCTTCCCCGCACAGCGGATCTTTGAGATGCTTCCTGACTTCAACCGGGACACCCAGATGGAATTTTTCCAGTACTGGGCACACAAAATCCGGGAAAACGAATACTTTGCCTTAGACATCACCTCCATCTCATCATACAGCAGCCTTATCAAAACGGTCAAATACGGATACAATCGGGACAAAGAAAACCTGGAACAGGTCAATCTTGGCATGGTTGTCGGCATAAAAACGGGTATTCCGGTGTATTTCCATACGTATCCGGGAAGTATTCATGATGTCTCCACATTACAGCAGAATCTGACGGTGTTTGACTGGCTGGCGTATAAGAAACTGCATCTGGTGATGGACAGAGGTTTTTGCAGCAAGACAAACGTTTCTGATCTGTATGCACATGGATTGCGGTTTACGATCGCGCTTTCAAAGAGTCTTTCCTTTACGACGGATGCCATTGATGAGGTGAGAAGCAGTATTCACACCTATAGTCATCGCGAGGTCATCGCTGATGAGGAGATGTTTGCTACAACCTCTCTCAAGGAGTGGGATGGGCATCGATGTTATACGCATGTGTATTATGATCCGCGGAAGGTTTCAGAGGAGGAGGCGAAATTTTACCGGAAGATCGATGTATATTATCAGGAGCTGCGGTCTGAAAAGCTGAATCCCGAGCATCAGAAGTTCTATGACAGGTTCTTTACGATTGAGAGAAAGCAGCATGTTGGAAGGGTGGTTATGCCAAACGATGAGGCTATTTTGGCGTTTCAGAATAAGTATGCGGGGTATTCGGTGATCATTTCCAATGATCTGAAGGATCCGGTTGAGGCGCTGATGGTGTATCGGGCAAAGGACCGGGTCGAAAAGTCGTTTGATAATCTGAAGAATGATTTGGATGGAAAGAGGCTTCGGGTAAGGAGTGAGTGGGCGATGGAGGGGAGGATGTTTGTGCAGTTCTTAAGTCTGATTCTGGCGTCGTATATTCAGAGGGTGATGAGGGAGAAGGATTTGTATAAGAACTATACGATGCAGTCGATTATTGAGGAGATGAAGATTCTCATGAGGATTACGCTGCCTAGAAGCAGGAAGGTTCTGTATTCGGAGTTGACGGCGGATCAGAAGAGGATTTGTGAGGCGTTTGGGATTGAGGCGGGGACCTAGGTAAAAATTGGCGGGGGATTAGGCAAAAACTTCTCTCGGTCTTTTACGATATCAAGTTACAAGAAAATTTGACAACTGATGAATATCTTGAATTGATGATTACGTATGTTCAATCGCTGCCGTATGATAATCAAAAGGCAGCTCAATCCAACATAAAAATTAATTTTCCCATCGAAACTGCTGTTGAGGGTAAAGGTGTTTGTAGTGATAAATCTGTTTTATTGGCTGGGCTTCTTACCTGTTCTGGATATGCAGTTTCTTTGTTAGAATTTAATAATGAAAATCACATGATGGTGGGTATTCCGGTAGAAAAAGATTATAGCAATAT
>CAYWHV010000222.1:0-4791 GCA_964458045.1 uncultured Methanospirillum sp. | reverse complement strand
CATCAGGTAACATAACACTGTACGATGAGGTTCTTCAATACAGCCGGACCGGTGAACTGCCAGGATCATTACTGCCTTCCTCCTCTTACCCGATTCGATCTCTCAGATATTCTTACACTCATCAGCCAGAAGAAGTACTTAATTCTTCACGCTCCCCGGCAAAGTGGAAAAACATCATGTTTGCTTGCTTTACGTGATTATCTCAACAATAAAGGCGAGTATCGTTCACTGTACATTAATGTCGAGGCTGCACAGGCTGCACGAGAAGATGTTGAGAACGGTATGTATGCAATCATTGCTGAGATCATGAAAAGGGTAGAACAAGGGAATGTAATACCGAATCCGTCAATCCTGGCTGATGCTGTAAAAGGGAACCCGAATGCATTTTCAGTTTTGAATATACTTTTAAGCAAACTTGCATCATCATCAGATAAACACCTGATCTTATTAATCGACGAAATTGATTCTCTTGTTGGTGATACCCTGATATCGGTCCTCAGACAGATTCGGGCAGGGTATGACACCCGGCCCCTTCATTTTCCCTCAACAGTCATATTGTGTGGGGTTCGGGACATCCGTGATTACCGGATACATTCAAAGAAAGAAAATGGTATCATCACCGGAGGGAGTGCATTTAATATCAAGGCAGAATCATTACAACTGGGGAATTTCTCAGAAGAAGAAACAAGAATGCTCCTCCTTGAACACACAAGAGAGACCGGGCAGAAATTTGAGGAAGATGCAATAGCTTTGATATGGAATTTATCAGAGGGTCAGCCATGGCTGGTAAATGCCCTTGCATACGAGGTTTGTTTTAAAATCGAAATGGGTAAGGATCTCTCTCACCCAATTACTGAATCGCTGGTCATGGAGGCAAAAGAACGGCTCATTCAAAGAAAGGAGACACATCTTGATCAGCTGGCTGATAAACTCAAAGAAGACCGGGTCAGGAGAGTTATCGGGCCGATTATGAGTGGAGAATCCTCACCGGAGATGATCCCCGAAGACGATATCTGGTATCTTGAGGATCTTGGTCTTATCACAACAAAAGGGCAACTACGAATCTCAAATCCAATATACAGAGAGATTATTCCGAGAATACTCACCTACTCTACCCAGTTGACGATAACGAAAGATCCTGCATGGTATATTAATCATACCGGCGGTCTTGAAATGAATCTGCTTCTCTCCTCATTTCAACAATTTTTCAGGGAACATAGTGAAATCTGGCTTGAACGGTTTACCTATAAGGAAGCAGGGCCTCAACTCCTCCTGCAGGCATTCCTCCAGCGGATCGTGAATGGTGGAGGGCAGATAACACGGGAATACGGACTTGGTATGGGCAGAACTGATCTCTTTATCCTCTGGCGTCTTCCTGACGGAGGGTATCAGCGGTTTGTCATCGAATGCAAAGTACTCAGAGGTTCACGTGAAGCAACCGTTCAGAAAGGCCTTGTCCAGGTAGCCGGGTATGCTGATCGGTGTGGTGCTGATGAAGTATATCTGCTTTTATTTGACCAGGAAATAGGAAAGAACTGGGATAATAGGATCTTTACCGAAACTGCTGAATATAACGGCAGACAGATAATAATATTCGGGATGTGAGATCGAAGAAAAAAGATTTTTACCCATTAAACACCCCGATAACAACTGAATTAGCGAACTGATACACTGAGGGCAATAGATACTCAAAACCCAGGGTTTCGTCGCAGCATCCCTCCAACTCGGACTTACCTATAATACCAAGAACAGATAACAGATATTTTATGTCCGAGAATAGGTTCTCTCTTTTTCTTCTTGTGATATGTCTTTTACTCGTCACCCTTACCGGGTTGGTTTTAGCTGACGAACCACCAGGATCTGAATTCGCCGATATTGTCCTCATGAACGGAACGGTTTATACCGTCGAATATGGGACAAACTGGCCAGCAACACTACAAGAAGCGATTGCCATACATGGCAGATCCATCCTGGCAGTCGATACCAGCAGCGGGATTCAGCAGTATATCGGTCCTGAAACACAGGTTCATGACCTGAAGGGGAGGATGGTCCTGCCAGGGTTTATTGATACCCACATCCATCTCGGTGCTGCTGCCCAGATTATGGCCGGTGTCGATCTGCTTCCATGTACATCCCTTTCAGAAATACAGAGCACCATCAGTGATTATGCAGAGAAGAATAAGGATGTCCCGGTAATCAGGGGATTTGGATGGAATTATTTTCTCTTTAATGAATCAGGACCGCATAAGGAGATGCTGGATGAGGTCATCAGCAATAAACCGGTCGTTCTGACATCATTTGACGGTCATGCAACCTGGGTCAATTCACGAGCTCTTGAGATAGCCGGAATTACCAGCTCAACTCCTGAGTCAACGGGAGGGAAGATTGAACGGGATGCAGAGGGCAATCCAACGGGTGTTCTGCGGGAGATGGCCGCATCAAATCTGGTGACAAGCAAAGTCCCTCCCCTGACGATACCCCAGATCAAGGAGATGCTTGAGAAAATACTGCCCAAAGCATCCGAGGCAGGCATTACGACAGCCGATGATGCTGCAGTCTCACCAGAGATCATCTCTGCATTTGCAGATCTGGAAGATGAGGGAAAATTACCGGTTCGGGTATTTGGTGAGATCGTTGCCCTTCCTGAACTGGGAGTCGAAGAGATCCCC
Organism: uncultured Methanospirillum sp.; assembly: GCA_964458045.1. GTDB lineage: Archaea > Halobacteriota > Methanomicrobia > Methanomicrobiales > Methanospirillaceae > Methanospirillum. Next base: position 2,122 of record CAYWHV010000222.1, on the reverse strand, counting down.
CTGATGGAAGCGGAAAGGAGTATCTTTTATCCGGGTTATCCGACGATAGAAGAAGGATATTCCTATATTGACGATCTTCCCGGACTTCTGGATGGAGAGTCACAGTATAATGTTACTCTCAGCACCATCCCTGATTATTCGGATGGTGAAGGATTATTCAGGATTCAAACCGGAAAATTATTCCTTGACGGGGTTGTTGAAGGACATACCGGGTATCTTATCGAACCATACGCTGACGAACCATCAACCTATGGGACGATAAACTGGGACGTGAATAAGTTCCAGGACATGATTGAAGCTCTTGATTCCTTAGGATTTCAGATAGATATCCATGCAATCGGCGATGGTGCAGTCAGAATGTGTCTGGATGCCTATCAGAACGCACAGGAAAAGAACGGAATCAGAGATTCACGGCATAAAATATCTCATATCCAGTTAATTGATCCAACGGATGTTCACCGGATCCATGAATTGGGAGTAATAGCCGCATTGCAGCCGAACTGGTTTTATTATGATGAGAATTTTGACCATGTATCCCTTCCCTATCTCGGAGAAGAACGGGCTCACCGGATGTATTCCCTGAAAACAATCCTTGATAGCGGGGGGATGGTGGCATTTGGAACCGATTATCCGGTAGGTACTGATTATCTGACCTATAATCCGCTTGACGGTATCAGGACTGCAGTTACCCGGCTCCCCCTGCCCCCAGACTCACCCATCACCGAACCATACCATCCGGAAGAACTCATTGATCTGAAGACCGCCATTGAAGCATACACGTACTGGGGAGCATATACCAATTTCATGGAGAACAGTACAGGAACCCTGGAGCAGGGAAAACTTGCAGATATCGTTGTTCTGGATAGCGATATCTTCTCACTGTCACCGGAAGATATCAACAAGGCCAAGGTTGTTGCTACCTATCTTGAAGGAAAAAGAGTATTTGCAGATGCAGAATTTTCTCCGGATACTGCTTAAATTTTCAATCTTTTTTTCCAGGACCAAACCCTCATTGATTACCCAGTTCCCGGAGTAACTCCTGACTTGACATGGCAGATAGCCGGTCAGGTTGATATTTCTGGTACAAACATTCCCCCAGAACGAAAGAAGTTTCTTTATGTATTCCTTTGGTCAGATCCTGCATGATAGTAACCTTTGCCCCTCGTGACAACCATCCTTCCATTGCAAACCGGTTACAGAAATCAGAAGCCACTCCAAAGAGCGTTACCTCGATATTGGCCAGATCATGCTCCGGTGCGATGGAGTGAAGAAAGGAATCACGGGGGATTACCTGCCCTGGATGACGGGGATCATCAACAAAATGGAATAACGATTCATATGCAATCTTCCGGTCAGGATTTGTGAAGGATATCGCCTGTCCTTTCCGCTCACCCCACATGGTAAACTGGTTCTTCATCAGATACCAGGTATGAGGCAGACCGGAGACATCAAGAGATAATTCCCAATCGTCGGTCTGGTATTCACAGTGAATAGGAAACTCTTTCGCTTCCTCGCTCTCCTCATACTCTTCAGAAAAGTGAGTATCAAGGATGACGAAGGTATAGTCAAATGCTGATTTTGGAATTTTTTTCAGGAAATCCTGTGCAGGTCCGAGGATGTCTTCTGCTCCGCTCACATAGAGGTTTCCGGTTTTATTCGTAAACCCCTTCTGCATATCACCGATCTGCAATATCCGGACAGGTTTTTTGATACTCATGCTTTCACAAATCAGGAAAATACTTCCTTCGGGTTTTCTATTGAAGGGAAAGGTTTTGTTGTATTCGTATATACAAGCCCCGGAATATCCTGCAGGATATCTGTCCGGTATACCCGTGGACCATACTGATACCCGGTCATATTATACCACCATCAGGAATCGTTCCTAAAAATTGGAGATTCGATGAAAACACAATATGACCGGTTCTGAAAATTATTTCGGCCTCTCCCGGTACATGCCACAGCACACAATGTACTCCTTTCCATCACTTCCGGTTCCCATCTGGTACCGGGTGGTCTTCCAGAAAAGACCGCTTTCAGCCGGACTGCTGTAAATATAATCCTCCCAGCCTGAACCATTGATCTGTGCTCCTTCCACGATACGATCTCTGAACGGCTTTCCGGC
>CAYWHV010000221.1:0-4793 GCA_964458045.1 uncultured Methanospirillum sp. | reverse complement strand
CTTCGTAAGTGTGAAAGGACACTCATGTGATCAACGCGATCAAGCAGCTGAGACACACCAGTCCTTCCTCCGACCCAGTTACCGGTTGCAAGCGGGTGAAGGAGGCGCTCAGTCAGCACATCCGCACGGACCGCGGTAGCAATAGAGAGGTCACGGTGTCTCATACTGGCACGTTCGAGCTGGTACTTGACATCACGGGTCAGCCGGTTCAGAGAGATACGGAAGAGATCTTCCATTAAGTCACCGGCCAGTTTCAGCCGCTTGTTTGCATAGTGATCCTTGTCATCGATACGACGCCGGTCAAGAACCAGATCAAAACATGCTTCTGCCATACGTCCAAGGAAGTGAGCCTTTGCAAGCCGGACAGAATGCACAATCTTCATGCACTCCTCATCCTCTTCATCCACATTCCGGGGCATCAGATAGTTGAGATGAGGCAGAAGATAATTGTCAAGAACAAACTCTGCTCGTTTGCGCTGATAATCACGGGTCTGGTTGGGTGCCAGCTTCTTTCCGACATACATGACACCACATTCAACCGTCTCACACTCGCTCTCCTCAAGGTTCTGCATCATGAACGTAAGGATCTCTTCATCGGTGGAGACTGCACGGACGACATCAGCATCACTGGTCATACCAAGGGCACGCATCATGTCAACGAACCGAAGGTGACCTGCAACAGACGGGAAGGTTACTTCGAGGAGATTTTTCCGGTTCCGCTCGACAACGACCAGGGCACGATACCCACGGAACTGGGAGAAAACCTTGGCAACATAGATACGCTCACTGTACCGCTCGGTATATTCGGTCATTATCTTGTTTGAGGCGAGATCCTCAAGCGTCATGAGCACACGCTCAGTACCGTTTACGATAAAATAGCCACCCGGATCAAGGGGATCCTCACCATGGGAAGTCCGCTCCTCATCAGTCATGCCATACAGATTGCAGGCAACAGAACCCACCATGATCGGCAATTGTCCGATGGTTGCAGTAACCGGCTCATGTCTGACTCCTCCCTGAACAAGAGTCAGACCAAGCTGAATCGGTGCTGCGTAGGTGATGTTTCGCAGACGTGCTTCGCCCGGAAACAGTTCTGACTGAGAACCATCTGCTTCACGGACAAGTGGTTTTAAAATTTTCAGATCTCCAAGTTCTACAGAGACCGGTTCATTCCCTTTCCCCCGTGTTTCAATATCCGTCTCAATTACCCGTTGCTCATCAACGACCTTCTGGAGATTGTTGAGAAGAAAATGATTGTATGAGTCCAACTGGTGACGGGCAACATGTTCACGGGAAAAGTAAGCCTGAGAAAGTATACTTAAATCTATCAACAGATCAGCCCCGGAAGGTTATTTTTTGGGTCGTCTTACTACCAGACGATACGATTCTGCACGACCGGCGGTCATACTTTTTCGGACGATTTTGATTACGTCACTAATTCTGGCCCCTATTGACAATACTGCCGGATCATCATGATACATCTTCGGCAATTGTTCGGGTCCGATCTGGTATCGAGCATAAAGGTTTTTTACATCTTCTTCGCTCATGATACTATGTTCTGGTACCATCTCATGTTTCAGTACGTTCAGCTCGGCGGACACGCCATACCCCCTGGAAACGCGTTTCGGTAAAAAGTCTGCACAAAAGACCACAACTGTCGTGGAGCGGGCTCGAGGGGATTTGAACCCCCGACCACCTGGTTAAAAGCCAGGCGCTCTGCCAAACTGAGCTACGAACCCCGGTAGTCACTGATCTGTAGCAGTATTAGAATGATGTTTTATCATATAAATATTTCTTAGGTTTTTCCCGATTACGGGTGCATAATCCCCATGGTAAACAGAGATCCGTCTTCATGACACCGGATCTTAAAAATCAGGTGCTGCGCGGGAATAACTTATATCAGCCATCATGGTCTATTTTTAAAGGAATTGTCCATCTCCGGTTCTGGAGAAAAATATTCAGGATGATTTTTTTGTACAATACCATACCAAACGGAATATGGAGGATAGTGTCAGGAAATAATGGATGATCTCGCACAATGGATAGAATCACACCATAAACTTTGTCAGCCGAGAAGAGAACATGCTCAGCGGGCACTCCGGCATCTCTCGCGCCTTGAGAAGAAAAATCTCTTTTCAGACGAGATATCCTACATGCGATCCGCGGAGGGGCGGTGGTTTGAGATGATCACCTATGAGCTCTTCCTAGATATCGCAGAAAAGACTGATGCTATCAAAGCCGTCGTCCTCAAAGGAGCGGATGTGAAAGGAAAAAATCCCTTCCCTGCCCTTGGTCAGAATGGTTTTTTTTATTCACGGAACGGGGATATCACCATCAGAGGAAACGGACAGGACCTTGCAGAGTTTGATCTGCTGATGACAAAACCAGATGGGTCAGTCATTTTTGTTGAGGTCGTCACATCCCCGTCAGACCTCAAGGATTTTCTCCAGGAGATTTACTATAAGAAACAGGTGATCAGATACTTTTTCAACCAGAAAGCAGTTACCTTTATTCTCGTCACCTCATTTCCTCTGACCAATTACAAGGGCGGAAGAAAGGTCCTCGGTTCAGAGGAGCATATCTCTTTGTGTACCCGTTCATGTGATAATTTCAGAAAACATATCGCCGGAACATGGAATAAACAGTCACAAAAACCGTTCATTCCGGCTGGTAAGACCTGCTTATCCACTGATCTTATCACCGCTGCGCCATTTCCATACAAACAATTCCATGACATGGAGCGGGAATGGGTATTCACCCACCTGGGAGGAGATGGGATCATTGATCTTCCTTCACCCTACCGGACCCATACTCTTGTTAAGAAGATCCTGTTTGGGAGGCTCTTTCCTTCAACCGCCAAACGATTATGTGAGCGGTACAGGTTTGTATATCGGGATAAGGAGTATAATGCAGATGAACTGCAGGCCCAATTTTCAAAGATCATTCTTGCTGCTGATATACCTGATTACAGCCCCCTGATTTACCTGAAGCCAAGGCAGAAGAAGGAATATTACAAGATGGTCTTTGATGGTCAGGGGACTTTTAAATATGAGCGGAAAACTCCCCCGAAAGTTGGTTTTTATATCTGGCTGGAGTCTCTTGAACCTGAACTTGGATACCAGGTCGCAATAAGATTAATCGATGAGTTGTCCCAGTACTGTTTCTCGGCACCGGTGAAACAACCGCCTGGATCATAAATTACATCAAACTGGTGGGGATAATCAGTAGCAACGAATACAAGAGATCTTGTTCAAGAAATATCCATAATTTTTTCTTTTAATTCCGGAATATCCCTGATTACAACTCGCCAGACGAGATTGAGATCGACCCTGTGGTATTGATGAATAAGAAGATTTCGCAGCGAAATGATGCCTCTCCAATCAATATGCGGATTTTCATCATGAAAAAAGGTTCCAAGTTGATTTGCCGCTTCCCCAATTGTCTCCAGATTTCTGATGATTCCATCCTGTATCAATGTCGATTCATAGAAGGTTTCTTTTCCGGATTGTGCATATGATTCGATTCTTTTAATCGACTCTAAAATATCTGCAAGATAGATCTCCTGACTTCTCACAGTGCAATTACCCCCTTGAGGATATCTTCTGCAAGTAATGGATGAAGGGCTGGTTTTGTAGTGATATCAATAGTCCTTCCGAGCAGATCTTCGAGATCATTTTTCAGGCGGGCAAGATCGAGAAGACTTGCATCTTCATCCATATCCACCAAGAGATCTATATCTGAGGAGGATGTTTCTTCTCTACGTGCAACCGATCCGAAAACCCGGATGTTTTTTGCACCATGTTTTCTGGCGATTGCATTCAGTTCATCTCTTTTTAAGGCCAGAATCTCAATAACCGATGCTCCATTATCCCGACTCATTTGTACTCTTCCATTGGAAATTACGGAATCATTAAATGAGAACAATATCTCATTTTCAATTATTTGAAAGAAGTGTAATTTTCCTCCAACCCCTCCACATCCCAGGATTGATGAAGGAAAAAAGGTTGGATAGAGAAGTAAACCAGATCCTATTTTTATCCGGGCAGATTATCTCATTCTGCTCGTATTATGCTTCTATGAAATGCGAAATACCCAAAAACGTCTCCTGCTTCAGGGGTAAGGACTATCAACTGAAATAATTAACTGAATGAAGACGCGTGCCCGCCGGCTTTCGAGAGGGAACCCAACCAGAGAGACCCCATTTTGTCAATGTCATGAGGTATTGACCGAATATCGTTGAAAAAAAGCCAAGGGGTTATCCTTTCAGATAGATGTGGTCCGGCCCTACTTCACATCCCAAATACTGTGACCTTTCTCTCCAGATGCTCAATCGTCTCGGTAAAGATCTTCTCATCCCAGCTCTTCTTTTTATCCCGATCAAATATGAGCAGATACACCTCTTCTGCTCCACACCGGTCAGCATACCGCGTCACCTGGTCAAGACCTTTTCTGATCGTTGCTTCCCGGGAACCGTATACTATCTTACATTCGATGACAAACCGCTGGTACGTCCCGTCAGGCAGTTGCCAGAGGATAAAAAGGTCGGTCCTGCCGAGGCCAAGGCCGTATTCCCGCGTTATCTGACCACCTCCGTTCAGTATCCGCTGGAGGAATGCCTGGAGGAGGAGTTGAGGAGCAGCCTCTTTATACTGGGCGATATCAGTCCAGCTTTCCGAATGCTCCCGGAAAAATTGTTGGAATGATATGAGGAGGTCATAAACCCGGATACTTCCATCTGCACCGATATACCATGCGGCTTTCAGAGACATCCCTGACTGGGCTGTATAACTGAG
>CAYWHV010000220.1:0-4812 GCA_964458045.1 uncultured Methanospirillum sp. | reverse complement strand
GGTTGAGCATACCATCACCGAACTGGTCACCGGGATCGATATTGTCAAAGAACAGATCATGGTCGCATCAGGTGATCCCATTCAGTATGCCCAGGAGGACATTACCCTGCGCGGTCATGCGATCGAATGCCGGATCAATGCAGAAGATCCTCTGAACAACTTCGCAGCGGATCCGGGAAAGATCACCCGGTACCGATCACCAGGTGGTCCGGGGATCAGACTGGACTCAGGCATTCATGCCGGGTATACCATCCCCCCATTCTATGACTCGATGATCTCCAAGCTCTGTGCGTGGGGAATGACCAGGGAGTACGCCATCGCCAGGATGAGACGCGCAATATTTGAGTATGTAATCCTGGGAGTCAAGACCACCCTGCCCCTACACCATGCGATCATTCACAACCCTGAGTTCATCGCAGGCAACACCCACACGCACTTCCTGCAGGAGGAGCATATCAGCCGTACCCTGAAGCGGTACATCCAGGAGGAGGAGACCAGGATGACCCAGCTGGCTACGCCTCTTCGTGCAGATAAAAAAGTTGCCGCAATCGCCGCCGGACTTGTTGCGGTGATTGAACACAACAAGCAGAATTGATGCGGCGAAAAGACAAGGAACTTACCGATACGGAACGGATCGAGCAGATCCTTACCGGTGCACTTTTTTGTCATGTCGCTTTGTGTGACCATGACCGGCCGTACTGCGTGCCGATGTGTCTTGCATACCATGACGGGAAGATCCTGCTTCACTCAGCAGATGCCGGAAGAAAGATCGATATTCTTCACACTAATCCACACGTATGCATCATGGTCGAGACCGGGGTGCGACTGATCACCGGAGAGCGACCATGCGAGTATGGGATGGCATATGAGAGTGTGATGATTGAGGGGACTGCATCATTTCTCAGAGGCCCCGGTAAAGCCCGGGCACTGGAACAGATAGCCATGCAGTATGCACATGAAACTGGCGCGCCGTACACAAAAGAACAGATCTCCGGTATCGCCGTGATAGAAATTACCATCACATCATGCACCGGCCGGAGATCAGGATCTGCTCCCCCCTGACCTGACCAGAAACGCAACCTCATCACCCCAGGGGCAGAAGCGGATCAGGAGTGGTGGCAATGACGCTGTTCTGGAATATCTGATCTCGTTGCCGGTCATGAGCGCGGCATGATTCTCCCGAATACACTCACGAATCTCCTCCGGGACTGAAGAGAGATGTTCCCAGAGGGTTCCTTCGATAATACACCCATCTGATTTTACCACTACATACCCGGTTTTCGAATCATCAGTCCCGGTATGAATCAGGCGTGCCAGTATTTTTCCAAGCCACGCGGACAACGCCTCCAGAAACGGGCGTTCACGGGGCGGTATCTCTAAAAGGGTATGGGATCCCAGATTCAGACATCCGACAAGGTCGCCATGTTCATACAGGGGGATGAGAACAAAAGAGAGGATTCCTTCATTCTCAAGAAGAGGGCGGATAGTCTCTGCTGCCTTATCTGCTGTCCTGACATACTGAGGGGCTCCGTCATCAAACAATTGTAGCACATGATCGTTCACGACCATCTCACTGACCGTACTGATATACTCCTCTGAGAGACCGGAGTGACAATGGAGCCTTAAGAGTGGGACATTATCCCGGAGGTGGAGGATATAGAGTCCCCCGGAGTCAATACCTGGAACATCAAGTGCTGTGCGCAATATCAGGTCAAGAGCATGATCCATATCGGTCGTTGCTGCTAGCTCCCTGGCAAGATCACGGTGTGCCTGCAGATGTTCAGACCGTCTCATCTGATCGGTGATATCACGAATGACTACCCCGATGAGATCTTCTCCCACGGGAAATGCCTTGAAAGAGTAATAACCGTCAAATAATTCCAGGTATGCATCAAACCTGACCTCATCTCCTTCCTGTGATACCAAAAGCAGCGCGTCATGCCACCGGTGATCAATATCAGGACGGAAGTCAGAGAGGTTCCTTCCAATGAGTTCTTTCTTGAGACGGTTTATGCGCTGGAGTGCAAACCGGTTCAGATCAGTAATACTGAAGTCACAGACAGAACCATCAGATGCATGAACCGGTGAAAAGACAATATATCCCTCCTGCATCGCATCAAAGAGCCTTCGGTACCGCTGTTCATTCAGCGTATATCTGCGCTTTTGATGGAGCACATTTTGGATATCAATGGCAGCCCCGGTAAGACCGGTTATCTCACCCAGTTCGTTCCTGAATGGCCGTATATAAATCTGTGTCGGGTAGAGTTTCCCCCCAAAGGTGAGTGAGATCTCACCAGAAAACCCTTCACCGGATTCAAGAACCCTCTTCTTGATAGCATATAACTCTCGGGCAGCCTCCATGGGGAAGATATCAAAATCCGAATACCCGATGATATCAGGAATGTTCAGGTTTAGTGTGGGATTGACGACCCATTGATAGACCATTTCCAGATCCTGCCCGAAGATGGTGACAGGTGCTGCATGGACAGCCATCTGAAACTTTTCATTTATCTGGCGGATCTCATCCTGGATCCGTTTCTCCTGGGTGACATCAGAAACAACCCCGATTTCCCTGACCGGCTGGCCCTCATTATCACGGACATAGTGAACCTTCACATGTATCCATCTGACCTCCCCTGACGGACGGACAATCCGGTATTCCATCATCTTGCGGTCTCCCAAAGGAACACCTGCCTGCGCGACCACCCGCTGATAATCATCAGGATGAACGGAGGATGTCCAGGAGTCCGGATCATCATAGATCCCTTTCACCGGTCTTTGGTAGATCTCCTCATATGCCTGGTTCAGATACTCGATCGTTCCATCACGCAGATCACGCACATAGACAACATCAGAGATGGTCTCTGCAAGCTCCCTGAACCGGTTCTCACTCTCAACCAGGGTATCGAGGGCTTGTATCCGCCCCTGAATATCCCTGGCTACACAGCAGCAGTACTCTCTCCCCTTGTAGGGAATTAGGGTAAACCGGATCTCAACCGGCAGGGTGGTTGAATCGGTCCTGACCATGCAGGTCTCAAGAACAATACTTCCCTGTTCCCGTAAGGAGGAGAACAAGAGATTCCAGTCACCAAGGGGGGGATGGGTGAGGTATGTGCTTATCCAGAGGTGATCAATTTTTTCCGGTATGGACAGCGCTCTCCCGGCTGCAGTGTTATAATACGCGACCATACCATCATCGGTGAACCAGAAGACCAGATCCCCCACATTGCGGATGGTATGTTCATACATCCGGAGTGTCTCTTCACTTTGCCTGCGCTCTGATATTTCATTGTATAATCGCCGGTTGATCTCACGAAGGTCCTGGGTCCTCTTCCCAAAGATCATCTCGGCGGATTCAAAAAACTGATGAAACTGTTCTCTCTGAAAGAACTGCTCGGTATGATCCTTCCCGATTGCCAGGTACTGCCAGGATTCTTCGTCATGGGCTGCATGAATAGTCCAGCGGTATAGTCTGATGTCCCCGGATGGATGGATGATCCGGAGATCAGTACTGAACTCACCTGCTTCCCGTGCCTGAGAGAGTGCATCGTCCAGCTGGTCCCGGTCATGGATGATCATATCAAACGGAAGGAGCCCTTCTGATTCAGCAGATGTTGCAGGTGAAAATGACCGTATAAATCCTTCATTCGCAAACGATATCTCAAGAGAACTGGAGAACTGCACAATCACCGGATCACATAATGCCAAAAACTGGTCAAGCAGTTTTTCACAGCATTCAAGGCGGGCGCTGATTCCTTCTTCTGAAGATGCCTTAAGGATGATGACCGCCGCTCCGGTTCTTCCTGAATCAAGCTGGACCGGGATCCCCCTGATAGTATATGCAATCCGGCTGCCCCGGCTTTGTCGCATAACATTACATGAACAGGACTGCCCCCGGAGTGAAGGAGCTATTCCATCAGATATTCCTGTGCATACCAGTTCATCAAGAAGCACGAGCGGGCGGCCGATACACTCTTCTTCTGATAGTCCCACCAAATCAAGTGCAGTTTTATTAGCAGAACGGATTATTCTCCCCCGGTCCACTCCGAATATGGGTTCTGAAAAGAGACGCAGAACACAGGAAAGAGGAGTCCTTCGACTGGAGTAGTAGAGCTTGGTAACGCCTATCTTCCGGACCTCAGCAAGACCCTGGCTCTGAAGAATTTCAAGATACTTCGCAGCAGTGTTTCGATGAATACCCAGTTGATCTGCCACTTCATGAATACTGATTCCCTCCGGGTTATCGGCAATCAGCTCATGAATTTTATCAAAACCATCAGCCAGAATTGATCACATATGTACTGTATGCTGTGCATAAGGAAAATAAACCGGGGAATACCATGAACGTGCACAGCACAGTTCGTAAGATCTGACAATCACAACTCTGTCGCTACTTCACCTGTAACCCATGAGAGGTACCTATCATACCCGTCCTTTACCGGAAGACAGAGCACTTCTGGGATGTTATAGGGGTGCATGCTGACAAGAGCCGATTTGAGTTCGTCAACTTTTGCATCGGTTGTCTTGATAATGAGGAGTTCCTCAGGTTCATCACAGACCACTCCTTCCCATCGGTACACCGAGCGTACCGGGAAAATATTCACACACGCAGCCAGATGTTTATCAAGGACCTGGGTTGCCAGGGTATGCGCCATTCCTGGTGGAGCGGTACACAGGACGACCATTACCTGATTTTCGGCATTACCTTGCATGATCTGACTGTTACTCCTGAATAGACTTGAGATATACGGAGAGAAAAGATCGATATATTTATCCATGCTGACGGCATTCTTATAATGCACTTTGTGCTGT
>CAYWHV010000219.1:0-4818 GCA_964458045.1 uncultured Methanospirillum sp. | reverse complement strand
CTGCGGCCTCTAATAACCCAATCACCGGTTGAAAACTCTCATAGGGATGAAACAAAATAATGTCCCGCTGTTTAATGGCCTGAAAGAGATCCACACGGTCCAGACGGTCAGGCACAGATGGGGCATACGGAGTATCTTTCAAATCCGGCCGGTCCAGGTTCATCATACAGAAGAGATCTGCAAGGCCGACCGGTCCCCTGACCCGGTAGAACATATGTGGATATTTTGCAAGTTTTGCCCCCATCATATCCACGATGGCAGGTATCATGTCCTCCGCTATCTCTATCCTGACCGGAGTTCCGATCCACCGCTTGCTGATCGATTGTTCAACTGCACTGAGGAGATCGTCAGCTTCATCCTCTTCAATCTCAATATCAGCATCACGGGTAACCCTGAACGGGTATGCAGCGACTATCTCCATCCCGGGAAAGAGGAGATCCAGATTATCTGCAATGAGTTCTTCAAGGAAAATAAACTCCTGTCTTCCGGTAAGATCCTTTCTGGCCGGATCTGCAGAAAGCTCTATCAATCGGGGGAAGAGTGTGTTCGGGATTTTTATCCTGGCAAATAACTCTTCCTGTGATCCCGGACGCCGGAGGATAACTGCCAGATTGAGTGCAAGATTTGAGATAAAGGGGAATGGGTGTGATTTGTCAAAGGCGAGCGGGGTCAGAACCGGAAATATCTCACGGAAGAAGTATTTCCGAAGTTGCTTCCGCTTGGTATCATCAAGGGTGGATCGGGTATGAATCATGATTCCTGCTTTTTGCAGGGCGGGTATTATCTCCTCTAACCATACCCGTGTCTGTTCTTTGAGCAGGGGAACCAGGTCATTATTGATTCGTTCCACTTGCTCCATTGTGGTCAGGCCATCGGGAGGTAACTTGAGTACTCCTTCTGCCAGCTGATGGTGTAGTCCGGATACCCGGACCATAAAGAATTCATCAAGATTATTGGAGAAAATAGCCAGGAATTTTATCCGTTCCAGAAGTGGATGTGATGGATCCTTTGCTTCATCAAGAACATGCTGGTTAAACCGTATCCATGAGAGTTCCCGATTGATATAGAGTGCCGGATCAGATAATAATGAACATGCCCGATCCTGGTGATAGTCCAGAGCCCCTTCCGACTGATCCATTATACATGAATTCTATCAGGATATGATAAAGGTTGAGTCATGGAAAGAGAAGTCCTGGTATTATCTGGAGATCCACGGGACGACTTGATACCTTCATCGTCCAAAACAGGTATATTCTCCAGTGCATAAGAGAGATGCATGGACCCTACTCTGATACAGGATTTTCTTGACCGGTGGAACCATTATTTTCCTGAAGAACCTCTGCCGATAACCTTTGAAATGTCTTCTGATCCCCGGAATATTCAGATGGCACGATCATCAGAGGGATGGAGATGTTTTGTCTGTGACCTGACCAAAGTCAGGAATGGAACCGCTCTTGCCTTTGATGCGAACTCCATCCCCTGCAGGGGTGGAAGGCGGTACTGTGGATATGAACCTGAAATGTTTGAGGGCTTTCGGTACTTTCTCTCATATGGTATTGAGGGGAAGATTGAGGGTGAGCGGTATAAGAAAACCCCGGAGCTGGTGGATGAATGGCAGAAAGATGTCCATATTATTCCCTCCACCGGTAACTATCTGATCTTCAAACGATGGGACCTCCTTGATGAGCAGGACAATCCGGATGTGGTCATCTTTTTTACGAGAGGCGAAGCACTTTCAGGGCTCTTACCTCTTGCAAACTTTGACCGTGCCGACCCATTCGGGGTTATCATGCCGATGGGGGCAGGATGTTCATCGATTGTTCATTACCCGTGGCATGAAGGACAGTCTGCAGATCCAAAAGCGGTTGTTGGTATGATGGATCCTTCTGCCCGGCCCTGTGTCCCGCTGGATACCATGACATTTGCTGTCCCTATAAAGAAGTTTACCCGGATGGTCAGGGATATGGATGAGAGTTTTCTCATCACTCCGACCTGGGATAAGGTGAAGAAGAAGATGCATCAGAGTCAGCAGAAATACCGGACCGTGTAAATACCCCAAAAAATATAGGGATATGTGCTGATATTCCACATATGAACCATCTGATGCTGCTCACCCTCATCCTTACCCTCATTTCAGGTCTCATCGCTCCACTCGCTGCTGATGATCTATCCGGTACCCGTGATTACCTCTCCCTCTGTCTCTCATTCCGGGAAGCCGTGGTGGATACTCTGACCGGGATTGATGAACAGGCAGCAGCTCTCTCACTGCAGCTTGCAGATCCGGATATTCATGATGAAGATATTCAGCCCCTCCTTGAATCCCTGATTCATGCAAATCCATCCGTCGATTCTGTTGCCCTGGTCTCACCTGATGGGAGAATAACTCACATCTCACCAGGTTCCTATGAATCTCTGAATGGAACAGAGGTTCCCACAAGACTCCCTCTTGATGACCAGAGGCCATTTATTTCCAGCCAATCCGCTTACACTCTGCCAACCGGGCTGAATCAGACCGAGTATCCGGGCAGGGATCTTGTGTGGCCGGTTCGGACAAAACAGGGAATCGGATCCCTTGTGATTCATATACATGACACAAATTTCGGAGATATGGTCGCAAAAAAAGCGGGTTTAAACCCTGATGTATTTGCTGTGCTCATGGATCTGGATGGGAATGTCCTCTGGTGTTCGGATTATGACGAGCTCAATTCAGTCCCGCCGGAGAATGTACTGACTGAATTTCCAACATTCCGTGAGGTGAAAGACCTTGTCAGGTATGCCTGGACCGGAAGAACGGTATATGCCGTATGGAACAGCAAGGGAATTGTGAGGACCGGGGCATGGTCAGCAGTTCAGGTATATGATCAGGTGTACCGGGTCTTTGTTGCCGGCTGATTCACTCGTGAGTCCTGATAATAGAAATAGCATGATAACCATAGTGATATAGAATGGCCGGAAAGAGAATCCCCTATGGTATAAGTAATTACCAGACCATTGCCAGAGAGGGATATCTGTACGTTGATAAAACAAGGTTCATCCGCGTCCTTGAAGAGAATCAGGAACCGTTTGTTTTCTTTCTCCGGCCCCGGCGGTTTGGAAAGAGTCTTTTTGTCTCTCTTCTCAGTAATTACTATGATCGGTTGCAAAAGGGGCATTTTGATGAGTTCTTTACCGGTACAGATATCTGGAAGAATCCAACTTCGAAACGAGGATCATACTACATACTGAATTTTGATTTCTCCGGAATATCCACAAGTTCAGAAAATCAACTTGTGGAGAGTTTCAGTCGTAAAATCCATAACTATCTGAATTTGTTTCTTGCAAAATATGATATCCCCATAACTCTTCAGACCCATTCATCTCCTGCTGACGTGTTGGCAGAATTTTTCTCCCTGGTATCAACCAGAATTGAAGGACAGATCTATGTCATCGTTGACGAGTATGATCATTTTGCACATGAACTCCTGGGATTTGATATAGACCTCTTTCACCAGAGCCTTGGCGGGAATGGTTTTATCAGGAAATGGTTTGAGGTATTGAAAGAGGCGACAACGACAGTAGTTGGCAGGATTTTTGCAACCGGTGTATCTCCGATAACGCTTGACAGTCTTACCAGTGGATTTAATATTGCACGGGACCTGACCCGAAGCCCCAGACTCCACGAGATGATGGGATTTACTGAATCAGAAGTGACCTGGCTCATCCATGAGGCACTTCCTGAAGAACTCATATTTCCTGGAATGATGGAGACCCTCCGGGAGTACTATGATGGGTATTGCTTTAGTGAAGACGGCACGGCACGTCTCTTTAATAGTGATATGGTCCTCTATTATCTTGCACGTTGTCTTGACCGGCAAAAACCCCCGGAAAAACTTCTGGATTCGAATATTATCAGTGACTATAGCAAGCTTGAAAAACTGATGAGGATAAAGGCACCAGATCAGAATTTTTCGGTCCTGACCAGGATAACCAGTGACGGCTTTGTTTCAGCGAACCTCACCGAGATCTATACTCTTGATATCTCTTTTTCTGAAGATGATTTCATCTCGCTTCTCTTTTACCTCGGGCTATTGACAATCCAGGAGTCACTACCCGGCAGAGTGCAGTTAAAGACTCCGAATTATGTCATACATGGCCTGTATCATGATTTCATGATGCAGATGATCTCACGGGAAGCTGGATTGGATGTGCAAAGCAGCGTAATTGCAGATGCCATATATCAGATTGCCTACTCCGGGAAGTGCGATAAACTGGTTTCCCTTGTTGAAGAGATTCTCCATGCTTTTTCCAATCGTGACTATATCGGCTTTGATGAAAAATACCTGAAAATTCTCATATTCGCCTATGCCCACATGAGTACGCTGTACCTGGTAAAATCCGAATATGAGGTTGCAGGTGGATATATCGATATTGCGTTCCTGCCTCGGGAACCCTGGCATCCGGATTACTATGCTCTTTTTGAGTTGAAATATATAAAATCAGGTCAGAGTTCACCAGAGGCAATAAACAGGGCATTGGAAGATGGAATCCTGCAGATGACACGGTATGGATCGGCACCTGAATGGGCAGCCATGAAAAAGGTGAAACGCTGGGTTCTTGTCTTTGCTGGTGATAAGTGTGTTCATAACCGGGAGGTCACCCCGTGAATTCACCTGCACAGGGACAGAAACTTCCCATCGGAATCCAGTCATTTGAGAAGATGAGGACCGAAGGGTTTGCATATGTTGATAAGACTCCCTTCATTGCCTCCCTTGTAGAAAACGGCTCATATTATTTTTTATCCCGGCCCCGGCGGTTTGGAAAAAGTCTGTTTCTGGATAC
>CAYWHV010000218.1:0-4827 GCA_964458045.1 uncultured Methanospirillum sp. | reverse complement strand
GATTTTGCCTCAGCTCAGGCAGTAAACCCGGTTGCCGGGGCACAAGCAGTCATCACCCCTCTTAATCACCTGCTCTCCCAGTTCCGGGAAAAACACTTTCCAATCTTCCATATCGTCAGGGTTCATGAACCGGATGGGTCAGACGTTGAATGGTTCAGGGCTGACCTGTTTAAAAATAAACCATTTGCCGTCAGGGGTACTCACGGTGCTGCAGTTATTGATGAACTCACACCAGTGCCAGGTGAACACCTGATCGAAAAGGTACGAATGAGTGCATTTATCGGAACCACCCTTGACCTGATGCTCCGGACCCTTGGAGTGAACACAGTCGTTGTGGGAGGAATCCAGACCCCGAATTGCATCCGGACCACGGTGTTTGATGCAATGGCATATAACTACGAGACAATCCTTGTCGATGATGCAACCGGGGCACAGACAAAAGAGATCCATGAAGCAAACGTGCTTGATATGAAAAATATCGGAGTAAAGATCCTCAACACAGCAGATGTAGCCCCATGGCTGGACTCCCGCTGATGTCGTTATTCAGTCCGGTACCCATGCATTTCAAAGTACCGGGCCAGCCATTCATCCCGTTCCTCATCCTGTTTGGGGATTTGAGAAGTACATGATTCATACAGGGATCGCAATGCCGGATCATCAGAATGAAGTGCACCCATACCGGTGATATATCCCACCTGTTTTTCACCGGAGTAAATTCTCAGTGCCACACACCGGTATATCTTGCACTGGGCCGGGCTGGTCTCATGTATGGTGCAGACGATCCGCCCGTCATCAGTCGGTCGGAGAAAAGGACAGGCATGAGGATGAGCTCGGGAAAATTCATAGGTATCAAAAAAACCTCGTTTATCCTCATCAACGACTGCCTGAAATGAAGTATTTGTGGAAACACAGGAACAGGAAAAGGTATATGGCCCGGTCTTTGCATCAATGACAATATAGTCTCCAAGATACATGCAGCACTGACCACATTGAGCACACGTAAAAACCATACTAAGTATCTGTTCCCGGATGATATGCACCATCTGATCTTCACCTAGCCGCTCGGTGTGGTGCACTAGTGATCTGAATTTGCACCAAAAACCTTTCCTTTATCTAGTGTCATCTCCTATCTGTTCATGAGTATTATGCGGAGTGATGATGTCAAGGCTGGATATGCCCGGGCTCCGAATCGTTCCCTCATCCGGTCCCTCGGGATAGATGAGAGTGAGATGCACCAGCCCTTTATCGGTATCGCAAACTCCTGGAACACCATCGTTCCCGGCCATACCCATCTCCGGGTTCTTGGTGAACGGGTCAGGGAAGGGATCTGTGCCGGAGGAGGCACTCCTTTTGAGTTTAATACCATCGGTATCTGTGATGGTATCGCCATGGGACATGAAGGAATGCGGTATTCACTCCCGTCCCGGGAAAATATTGCTGACTCTGTGGAACTCATGATCCAGGCACACAAATTCGACGGTATCGTCTGTGTATGTACCTGTGACAAGATTGTTCCTGGTATGCTCATGGCAGCGGCACGGTGCAATATTCCGGCGATAGTGGTTACCGGTGGAAACATGCTCCCCGGTCATTACCATGGCTGCGAACTGTCCCTGACCGATGTATTTGAGGGAGTCGGAAAGGTTGCCGGTGGAAAAATGACCGAGGAGGAACTTCGGGAACTTGAAACGGCAGCAATGCCCGGATGCGGATCATGTCAGGGCCTGTATACTGCAAATACGATGGCATGTATGACCGAGGCGGTCGGCATGTCTCTTCCCGGTTGTGCCGCAACTCCGGCAGTGTATGCAGAAAAACTCCGGCTTGCATACCGATCAGGAAAACGTATCTGTGAACTGGTGAAAAAACAGGTTCTTCCCCGTGATATCATCACCCCGGCAAGTCTTCGCAACGCCATCCGGGTGGATATGGCTCTTGGTGGTTCAACCAATACCGTCCTGCACCTGATGGCCATCGCAACCGAAGCAGGTGTTCCCTTTTCTCTGCAGGAATTTAACGTCATATCCAGCCAGGTGCCTCACATCGCCTCCATGATGCCCGGAGGCCCGCATTCAATGGAAACCCTGCATCATGCCGGAGGAATCCCGGCGGTTTTCAGACAAATTAAAAAATATCTTGAGAATTGCCAGACAGTTTCCGGAATGGATACAAACTCTATTGCCGATGCAGTCAGGTATGTCAATGAAGAGGTAATCAGACCATCTGACTCTCCGGTTCATACAAGCGGTGGCCTTATGATTCTGACCGGAAACCTTGCTCCAGGCGGTGCAGTCATTAAAAGTGGTGCGGTTCAGGACGAGATGTGGAAACACACCGGTCCGGCACGGGTCTTTGATGGTGAAGCCGATGCCATGAAAGCCATCCTTGAACGGCAGATAACCGAAGGAGATGTGGTGATAATCAGGTACGAAGGACCAAAAGGCGGACCGGGTATGCCGGAGATGCTCTCTCCAACCTCTGCTCTTGTGGGTCTTGGGTACAGCAGGGTTGCCCTCATCACCGACGGACGGTTCTCTGGTGGAACCAGGGGCCCCTGTATCGGGCATGTATCTCCTGAAGCTGCAGTAGGAGGCCCTATCGCCTTTGTTAAAGAGGGAGACAGCATCTCAATAGATCTCTATACAAAGAGCATTGAACTCGGTGTCAGTCCGGACGAACTGGAAAAGAGAAAGGCGGGTTGGAAACCAGCACAACGACCACTCACCAGCGTCCTCTCACGATATGCTGCGGCAGTAGGTCAGGCAGATATTGGTGCAGTTCTGCTGCAGAAGTAATCCTGCGTTTACTCTTCTTTCTTTTTTTTAACCATCCTGTGAAAAATTCACTTCGGTGTCAAAACCCACATCTATAATTTCTTTCATCTCCAATCAGGTAACCATTATGGAAAAGTCCATCGATGAGATCAACCGGCGTATACGTGATGGGTCGGCCCGGGTGGTCACTGCCGATGAGATGCCAGACATCGTCAGCGAACTCGGAGAAGAAGGAGCACTCCAGGAGGTGGATGTAGTAACCACCGGAACCTTTGGGGCCATGTGTTCCTCTGGCGCATTTTTAAATTTCGGTCATGCAGAGCCACCAATAAAGATGGAGCGACTCTGGCTGAATGATGTAGAGGCATATGGCGGTATTGCAGCCGTGGATACCTACATCGGTGCGACAAATAAGTCAGTAACCAGGATGGAGAGTTATGGTGGGGCCCATGTTATCGAGGATTTCATATCCGGAAAAGCCATAGAACTTCGTGCCCAGTCTTCAGGATCAGACTGTTATCCGCGGCGGAGTATCACAACCGAGGTCAGGCTGGAAGACCTGAACCAGGCTATCATGGTCAACCCACGGAATGCCTACCAGCGGTATGATGCTGCGGTCAACACGTCCGAAGATACGCTCTATACCTATATGGGAACCCTGCTCCCCCACAGTGCAAATATCTCCTTCTCCGGTGCAGGAACGTTAAATCCAATATCCAATGATCCAAACCTCCGGCTTATCGGAAGCGGTGTTCCAATACTCCTTGGTGGGGCACAGGGTATGGTAATCGGTGAAGGAACCCAGCACTCATCGGCGGGGAATTTTGCAACCCTGATGACGACTGCTGACATGAATGATATGAACACCGACTTTCTCAGGGCCGCATATATGTATAGGTACGGTCCGACCCTCTACCTTGGTGTCGGCATTCCATTGCCAGTCCTTGACATCGAGACCGTCAGGCGGACAGCGGTTCGGGACGAGGACATCATGGTCAGCATCAGGGATTATGGAGTCCCCTCCAGGAGCAGACCGGTTCTTGGCCAGGTGAGTTATGCTGAACTGAGATCAGGAACGATTGAACTCAATAATGAAGAGATCAAGACCTCGTCCCTGTCATCATACCGCCGGGCCAAAATGGTTGCAAATACCCTGAAAACCTGGATTGAAGATGGTCATATGACGCTCAGTCTCCCGACCAGGTTCATTGACCCGTCAAAACAGGCAAAACCAATGAGGGAGACGAGAAAGGTAGTCCTGGTTCAGGAAATTATGCAGCGGAAAGTGGTCACGATTAAGGAAGATCAGGAGATCACAGAGGCAGCAAAGAAACTGCTCAGGGGAGAGACAAATCATCTGCCGGTCTTGAATGAACAGGGACGACTGACCGGTGTTGTGACAACCTTCGACATTGCAAAAGCGGTTGCACGACCTGAGCGGAAGGTGAAGGTTCAGGATGTCATGACCAGAAATGTGATAACCACCCAGGCCGATGAACCGATAGACATCGCAGCACAAAAGCTGGATCATCACCGTATCAGTGCTCTACCGGTAGTTGATGCTCAAAATCAGTGTATTGCCATTCTTCATGCAAGTGATCTTGGAAAACTGTTCAAACCAGGCGGAGGAAGACCATGAAACTTTTAGTCCGCCTGTATCATGAGAGTAAGCCGATTATTGCCCAGGTTGTTAAAGATACCGGCGTTCTCATCAATGTTGACCGGGCACGGTCTGATGCTCATGAAGGAGAAGAAGCCCTCGTTGATGTGCCGGATGACACCTGCATCCTGGTTAGCGAGCGGATGAGAAGCCTGGGTGCTGAGGTCAGGATACTTGAAGAAGGTATCAGGCATGATGAGGAGGAATGTGTCGATTGCGGGGCATGTATCTCCATCTGCCCGAAAAAGGTCTTCTCCTTTGATAAAGAATGGAAATTGCAGGTTGAAACAAAGAAGTGTATCCTCTGTGGACGGTGTGTCATCAGCTGTCCCCATGCTGCATTATCACTCAGTTATTAACCTGAATGACCCTCCGTCATCATTTTGAGCTCAG
>CAYWHV010000217.1:0-4909 GCA_964458045.1 uncultured Methanospirillum sp. | reverse complement strand
GAGATTGCCATCCTTTGCCGCAGAAACCAGTTTATCAGTCTCATCAATCAGATTACTGATGGTATCAGCGGTATTGCGAAGAGCAGGTCCTATCTCATCTTTATCATCCATAATCTGGATATGAGATACCTTCTCCCCTCTGGCAATCTTCTGCATGGAACCGATAACATCCGTCTGAAGATTATTTGCAAAAGAATCCATTGTCTCTGCCATTTCACCGATTTCATCTTTCCGGGTCATATCAAGACGCATTCCAAGATGACCTTTATTCATCTCCCGAATCATGGTGACCGCCTGTGAAAGCGGACCGGTGATGCTTTTGGTCAGAAGTAAGGCAAGGCCGATACCAAATATCAGAGTCAGCAGGACGATTATGAAAAAGTACATCGTCGATACTTCATAATTATGAACGATCTCATCCCGCATGTTTTTCGATAATTCCTGATTATATACCTCTAATTTATCAAGAGCATCCTGAGCTGCATCCCTGGATGTTGCGAAATCATCATTATATATACCATCCAATGCCTCCTTCTCCCGCTCATTCTTCATATGGTCAATAATCGTCCGAAGATGGGTTTCAAAGACCGGCCAGTTTGTATCAAATTCTTCAACCAGTGCTGCTTCTTCCGGAGACAATGACTGACTTTGATACGCCTCTAGTTTACTTTTAATATTTACAATCTCATCGTCAATCTCTGCAAATTTGTCTGTACGTTCATCCTTTGCAAAAACTACTTTGTAGATGTTAATTCTGATATTGAGAAAACTATTATCAGCATTTAACAACTGGTCTAATGAAACGAGATTATCATCGTACATCGTTTTTGCCTTTTCTGCCATATCGCCCATTGAAAAGTACCCTACCAGGGCAATGATGATTGCAAAAAAGATAACGCATAAAAAGCCTCCAATCAGTTTCTTTTTCATTGGAATGTTGTCAAGAAACATACTGTACCCCCTGCCGATGCGTAATTACTACCTATCTGTGAATGGTAAATAGATATTGGCTGCCTAAAATTAGGGCAATAGCGCATTATTTTTTAATGCGGTTAAATAAAAGCCCATGATGTCTCTGAAGATACGCAAGGATCTTCTCTGATTCAACCCAGCGTTGGTCCAGTTCTGTAACGATATTGTCAATTCTTTGAATTTCTGCATTTATTTTCTCGTTATATTCACATTCACACATCTCTATCATGGTACTGATGATGGTCAGCGGATTTCTTATCCCGTCATTTAAAATAGATAGTTCCGCAATGTTCTTTTCAATCTGATTGATCAGAGAAGATCGTTCCTTTTCAAGTTTTTTGACTTCCGTAATATCAAGACCCATGGCAATGGTCACAATTATCTTCCCGTCAATATCCTGAATCGGTGCGGTATTCCAGATGAGATGTTTTATATCTCCTGCAGCGGTTGAAATTGACCCGGAGATATTCACAGTTTTCTTATCAGAATAAAAATTCTCTTCTTTTGCGTCACCTGGTTCAAATTGAAGAAAGGACCGGATATCAGTGAGAATTTTACTATCACGGGAATAGCCTGACAACGCTTCGATTGCATAATTGAATTCGGTTATGAGAAATTCAGAATTCCATACGATAATGGGAGTATTTGCATGAGTGATGAGTGATGAGAGGAATTCAGACTTCTCTCTGAGTGCAATCATTGCCTGTTTTTTCTCAACGATACGAAGAACCGAATCCATTAATAGCCTCAGTTGTCTGGTATCCTGTTCGTCGTATGGGTCACTTTTGTCGATGACGACGATGACTTTTTTTCCTGATTGTTCGGTTGTTAATGATATGGAGCAGAGACGGATAGAGACAATATCAGATAATTCCGGATGATTGTCTATCTCATTATGGATGTCCTCTACAATAATCTGGGTATATGGCAAAAGAGCGGTGAACCAATCCAGGGTTGCCGGATTTATTTCTTTTGATTTTGGAGAGTGAGCATCCTTGGTATCATCAGCGTATGCAAGACAACAGATCGCACGTCCTTCAGGATTATGCTCAAAAATAAATCCTGCCTTACTTCCGGTAATTTTAATACTCTCATGTAATGCATTTTTCCAGATATCCTGAATGGTATGACCCTGATACTGGTGAATATTGAGAAGTGACTCAAGTCTTGATTCATCTCGTTTGAGTTTTTCTTCTGCGATTAATCGTTCAGATATGTTTTTCCTCAGGTCCTTCTCTGTTCGTTCCCGAATCCGGAGATGATAGAGCAGGATGATAATGATAATCGTGCATAAAATGATGATGGTGAGCGTGATATACAATATCCAGACCGGCACTTCCTGGGGAGTTGGTTTATTGATTATCTGACTCCCATCCGGGATTCCTGCATCTGGTATCTGAAACTTTTGTAAGAGATTATTATCAAAAATATACTGATTCGGACTTGCCATCAGTATTGGTATTGAATCTGCTGATTCACCGTGCATTACCCTGACAGCGAGTTCCCCTGCTTTTTTCCCATGACTCACTCCCTCGGTAATCTTTCCTCCGATAATTCCGTGATTCAGCATCAGTTCACTGGTCCCGAATACCGGAACCCGTGCATGTGACGTAACGATGTCAGAGAATTCCTCATGGGTAATCATAACACCGTCTTTATCCCGGTTAAACACCTGAAGAAGAATGATACTGTCATCAGGTATCGTCTTTACGGTTTCAATAAGTTCATCCAGGGTAAGATCTGTCAGGTAATGAACCGATATGGATTCATCCAAAAGGGGCATGGTCGCTTCAGTCTGTTTCCTTGTGGCGATGCCGGTCTCAGACTGGTCATGGATGATGTAGATGGATCTGGTATCCGGAAACAATGAAAGAGCGGAAATTATGGTATTTTTAGTATCATAATCCTGTATTACTCCGGTAATCTCCTGAAGGCCTTCAGTCAGGTTTTCCGTATAATAATTGACTCCCAGAAAGATGACCGGTGTTCCTGGAAAGAGTATTGAGCGATATTTCTTCACAAAAGAGAATGCACTGTCATCTGCTGCAACAACGATGTCAAATGTCGTATTCCGGTATTTATATTCATATTTATCAAATAAATTCTGGATATGCACATCATCGGAGATATACTTCGTGTCCATATACTCAATTCTGATGATAGCATCCGGATAATTCTGGTAGATGACCTCCTGAAATCCGGCCAACTCATCCTGACTGAACTTCATGCCAGGATCATACGAATCAATATACAGAATATGGGTCTTATTCTCTGCAAAAGAACAAGCAGGAACAATTATCATGAGAGTAATTATCAAACAGAATAGTGATCTGATAAGTCCTTTCATCGAAATGGCCCGAAATGGTATTGGTTTTTTATATCCTATCAATCTTTTTTCGAAAAATAGACAAAAGAGAGATTTAGAGATTTAAATTTTTTTATCTTATAAATAATGGCTTATAGAATTAAATGAATAATTAAGATACACCTCCCATCATGAAAATCGTCTTTAAATATTTATATGATATAAGAAAAGAACTCTTTATCGTGTGTCTGGGTCAATATCTCAGTCATTCATGATGAAACCGACTGAGCGTTCCTCTCTTCGCCTTCATCACATTGTTGCGCTCTATGTCGGTTCAGTTCTGGGATGTGGAGTCCTTATTCTTCCCGGTCTTTCAGCAGAGATTGCCGGGCCGGGATCTCTCCTCTCCTGGATTTTCATCATCGTTCTTGCGTTTCCCATGGCACTCACCATGGGTTTGCTCTCCGCCCGGTTTCCAAATGACGGCGGGGTTTCATATTTCGTAACTCTTGCGTTCAATGAACAGCTCGGAGCACTCATCGGATGGTTCTTCCTGGTATCAGGAATCATTGGTGTTCCAATTCTTGCATTAACCGGGGCCGGATATATTGCTGCTGCATATGGGCTTTCAGAAGCCGTCCGGATTCTTATTGCTATCTCGATTATTCTGGGGGGCCTTTTTCTCAATTACATCGGTATGCGGGTCAGCAGTCAGGTGCAGATCATTGTCGTCCTTGGGACCATCTGCATTCTGCTTGGTGCATGTATCGGGAGTTACCGGACCGTAGACCCGTCACATTTCACCCCTTTAATTCCACACGGATGGATGAGTATCGGGTATGCAGCAACTTTACTCTTCTGGAGTTATATCGGGTGGGAAGCCGTGACTCATATCGCAGAAGAGTTTGAGGACCCAAAGCGGGATGTAGTCAGGGGCACGATTATCGCCTCAATCATCATCGGCAGTCTGTATCTTTTCACCGCATATGTCGTCGTTGGAACCGGGATGTATGGACCGGGAATATCGGATGTTTCGCTCGTGTATCTGATCGAGGGATCATTTGGACAGTTCGGTATGATCCTCACCGGAATGACCGGGTTATTTGTCTGTCTGGCACCGTCCATATCCTATATCGGAGCAGCATCCCGGCTTTCGTATTCCCTTGCCGTGACCGGTTATGCACCGGCATTTCTTGCCCGGTTATCAGAGCGGTATTACACCCACATCGGTGGGCTTATCTTTTTGACCGGATGCTTTTCAGTAGTATTTATCATGTACAGCACCGGCCTTCTCTCTCTTGCATTTCTGATTCAGCTCCCGAATTCCACGTTTATCCTGACGTATATTGGCGGATGTGCAGCCGGGATGGTATTGCTCAAAGATAGCCGGTGTGCATTCTATTTGAGTGGGATTTCACTCATATTAACATCATGTATCCTGCTTTTTGTATCATGGGCGATATTATTTCCCATTGGTATTATCCTCATCTGGGGTGTTTTTCTAAGGAGAAGGCGGAAGATAATGGAAAATCTGCCGAATGATATGTGATTATCGATAATTTTTCGGTACTTATTTAGTAAAATCACGAATTTCAGATATTCAATGAAATAATCCGATTCACCTGTTATACA
>CAYWHV010000216.1:0-4910 GCA_964458045.1 uncultured Methanospirillum sp. | reverse complement strand
GGATGGAAACCCTCTCAATATCATTATTGATTGACGTATAATCCACAGAAGAAATAACGAGTTCAGGTTTTAGTCTCATCAATTCCTCCAGATTAACGTTTGTTTTACATCCGGCAGAGGGAAGGGAACCAAGTCTTGGCTGAGTCTTATTCACCAGATCCCTGTTTGCAGGTCCGATACAGGTTCCGACCAGTCTGTCATCTGCTCCAATTACATAGATAAACTGGCTGGAAAAGGGATCGACGGTAACCACTCTGGTTACATCCGCCGGTATTTCTACCTGTTTGCCTGTAATGTCAGTAATTGAGATTGAACCGTCAGCACTTGTACATCCAGGAATTAATAAAAGACCTGTGACAAGAATGCAGAATAGATGAGTTAACGATAAATGCATAATTCCTCCAAAGATGATCTCTTGATCTTAATGCAGTATGTTAACTCTATAATAAGAATTTACCTAAATGTGGGGTATGAGTAGATCTTTTTTGATTTACTAAGGTAATCACTCAATAAAAATGAGTGAGGGTTTCTCGATTTCAGATTTTTCAGGTCTTCTCCGATAAAATTTGGATCTGAAAACCAATTTCACATCATCGTACAGGGTTTGAACAAAAGAGTTCGCATGCTGTTGTTCTGGAATTAGGTGAATAAGGCCTGATAGATACTCTTCAACGTATCCCGCAGAGTATACAGGGTAGGTTACCCTGATAACACTACTCTGTAAAATCCCCGATATCTGAATGTTTTCCGGTTTTTGAATATGATAGGATGGAGAGAGGTACTGGTATCCGGTTATGGTATATGCCCCCTGGGAGAGAATATCCAGTCCTTCAAGTGTCACCTGACCTGATAGCAGATAATCTGCACTCAGGTACTCATCACTCAAAACCTCTCTTCGAAGAACCTTGATTATATTCACAGATGATCATAGAAAGTTGGTTTGTGTGGCAATGAATATACTCCTAATATGTTTTCATGAGAAAAAAAGTGAGAAAAATCTATACCGAAATTTTAGCTGATGCCTTGATAAAGGACCGGGTTGGCTGAACCGATCGATAGGGGACATGATAGAATCGCTGGTAAAACTGGTCAGCAACCTCATCCATATCCCAGGTACATTTTTCCGGATGGAATGACTGCGCCAGAAGCATAAGACCCAGAATCCATCTCGGACTTCCAAAGTCCCATGATGGTGGTAATTCAATGACCTGATTCTCTGTTATCGCAGGAACCATGAGGGTATTGGTTTTGCAATATGCAATACACTCCTCTTTCGGAAGAGAAAAAAGACCTGATATGCATATCCAATCCGGATTGAGCGATAAAAACTCTTCGTGGGAAAGGTTTATTCCCGGTTTTCCGGTCCGTTTTATTATCCGGTTCACGGGTTCGCCTCCTGCCACGTCCACGAGTTGATTCTCGAATCTGCCTCCGTTCAGTGAGAATATCGGGTATCCCATGGTATAGAGAACACGGGGATGAGTCGTCCCTTTCACTGCATCAGTAACCAGGGTTTTCATCTCTTCCAGGACTGACAGTAATTCTTCCCCTGCATCCTTTTTGTCAACAATTTCTGCTACTTCACGGATGATATCATAGTATGATGGTATCTTCTGGATTCGCTCGTGTATTGAACTGATCTTCCCATGGGCAAGATATAATTTCCAGAGCCGGGGAGCACACAGGGGATCATCAACTCCAAGGCACGCGACAATTCCCTGGATACATTCAAGAGCACGGGTCGGTCGGTATCCGCCGTCCATACCCTCTTCTTCATACCGGGAGGGCGATGCCGTTCCGGAGAGAGGAACCTGGTATCCGCATGAACATAACCCGGTATCCAGAAATGTTACCGGTCTGCACCCCATGGGCCCGTACATTTCACGAGTGGATAATTCATTCCCACAATCCGGGCAGACGGTATTGATATACGCAGTTCCTGGTGAATTGAGGAGGTACACATGCGAAGCATATGCACGCAACTGATCACACAGAAGTTCAGACTCCGGAATAGAAGGCTCAAACTCCTGGCCAAGATCTCCAAATGCCATGCACCGCATGACCTGAATCGGAATTTTGTCTGAAATGGAAACAATCTCTTTCGCCTGGGTAATGAGCTCGTTCTCCTGCCCTTTTGCATGCATCAGTGCAATTTCAACATGGACTCCTGCCTGTACGAGCTTTTTGATGTTTTGGATGACGACCCTGTCATCAATAATTCCACACGCCCTGAGATTCTCTTTGTCTTTCCCTTTGAGGCCGATATTTATCATATCAAGAACCGGAAGGAGAAGATTTAAGGTATGCTCTGAAAAATAAGCGTTTGATGAACACCCGACAAACATCCCTTTTTCTTTTGCCAGGTGAGCAACCCTGAGGAAGGAGGGAAGGGAGACGGTCGGCTCATTCAGACAGAATACTATTCCCCTGCAGTCATGCTTCTCTGCTTCATCGATAATGGCTTTTGCTGACTGATGCAAAAGACCGGTTCCCATGTCATCCGGGTTTCTCACCAGCACTTCAGATACACATCCCGGACATTTCAGATTACATCCGATAGTACTGATTTGAAGCGCTTTCGCCTGTGGAAAAGCATGGACAAAGGGGATTGTCTCCACCGATACCGGTGTTACCATCAGCCAGTGATCCGGAAACCGTTCGATTATGTCATCATTGACTGCGGTATACATGCCACAGATGCCAGTGCCGCCATATGCAATATCACAGTGATGAGGGCAGTATGGACAGATGGTCATTCCCGCACCATCATGAGCCAGATACCGGAATCATCATTGATAAGAGAGTAATTATGAACGCCGATCTTCTCTAATGTCGATTTGATGATATCAGGCGAACGGGATGTCATTCGCTCCTTCATTCCTGTTTCAAAATCAGACTCTCTCTCTTTCATCTTTGAGATTATCTGTTCTTTTAACGCAGCGGTTCCAAAACCGCCTCCGATATAGGTCTTCCCACCTGGCCTCAGAACCCGGTAAATCTCTAAGAGGCTTTTTGATAAATCCTCCCAGAAAAACCATGATCCTCTGCTGACGATGAGATCAAAGGTGTTATCCCCATAGGGAATTTCACTCACATCACCACATGCTGGAACAACTCTGCCAGAAAGCCCTTTTTCAGAAACCCGGTTCTGACAGATCTCGATCATGTCAGGTGAGCAGTCAAGAGCGTGAACCGTACATTCAGATGCAAGAGCCAGGGCGGTTGCAAGATGTCCGGGTCCGCTGCCGACATCAAGGGCTGTCCCGGAGTGAATACCGGTGTTCGTGACAACCTGCTCTGCAATAACTGGATAAATTGGAGAAAAGATAGTATCAGCAATTGTTAAAAAACGCTTGCTATCTTTCTTTCCCATCTTTTGGTCATCTTTTTGGCTCATAAGTCATCATTCGTAAACCGGAACATCACTGAGCAGACCATCCAGTTGTGATGCAGATACCTCTACTCCATAGAACGATGAATAAAATTCAGTAATCTTCTCTTTCAGCTGTTCAGTCGAAAATTTTTCCGGGTACAGGGTGTGGAGCATCCAGTACAGGCCAGGGATCTGGTTCGTTCCTGGGGGACGATCAAACCAGGAGAATGGTGAAACGGGGACTCCGTATACTCTGCCTGACTGAACTGC
The DNA here is from genome assembly GCA_964458045.1 of uncultured Methanospirillum sp. Classification (GTDB taxonomy): domain Archaea; phylum Halobacteriota; class Methanomicrobia; order Methanomicrobiales; family Methanospirillaceae; genus Methanospirillum. Next base: position 1,267 of record CAYWHV010000216.1, on the reverse strand, counting down.
CGGAACATCTTTCCAGAGCGGATCAGTGAGGACTGATGAGGCGAATTTAGAATCACTGGCGATGATGACCTCCGGATTCCAGCTGAGCACCTGTTCAAGAGAGACCGGTGTCATACCATAGCCGGGTGTGATGGTCGTCTCAGCAACATTTTTGCCTCCGCAATAGTCGATGAGCATTGCATGCTGGGATCCGCTTGGATCGGTTGCAAGGCCATCCGGTCCTTCTGCATAATAGACCTTTATCTTCTCTCCTTCAGGAATTGTCGAGACTGCATCTTTCACGGTTTTCAGTGCAGTCTGATAATATGCAACCAGGGCATCTGATTTTTCTTTTTTGTTCAGGATATCACCGATAAAGGAGATAGATTTTGCATATCCTGAGATGTTTGCGGTATCCTGAACCGTGATGAGTGGGATATCTCCGAATTGCGACGATCTCTCCTCTACGGCATTCACATCAGTCGGGTCTCCGGTGATGGTTCTCCCTTCAAAGATGATGTCCGGATTGAGTTTGATAAAGGTCTCAATATTCCCGTCAGTTTTTCCAAACCATCCCCCGACCACGGGAATGCTCTGATATTCTTCAGGAATATACTTTTTCTGGAGTTGGGTGAGTTCAGAGTTCCATCCCAGCATGAGATCCGGTGCAATCAGGTACAGGGTCATCGTTGTTGGCGGGGCAGTACTTACAACTCCGGTGATCTCTGCAGGGATAGTAAGATCTCTACCAAGTGCATCAGAAATCACCCGTTCTGATACCTGAGTCTCTGCTGATACCAGTGATATGCCGAGTAAACTGATGCATACCACGAGAAAGAGTACATATAATCCTTTGTTTGTCATTGGTTACACCTGTCTTACTAAAAACTCTTGTTAACTTCCCACATATGTATATTTCATAAATTTAAAAATACAGTCATATTGTTTCTGTTAACTTATGTTGATTTACCTCAGTAAAAGCCACCATTCCAAAACCCCCATAAACACGATCAAAAGTTGAATCTCCGCTTATAAATTTTTTAATTACTACGATTAATTAAGTTAACTTAATTTATTTAGTTGACTATTTCGATAGGTTAATGTATTTACGTGGGCGATTTCTATATTCAGGATATAACAACATCAAATCCTGAAGTGGTATATATGAGAGCAAATTGGAATATGCAAATTTTTGTAATATTTTTTATTATCGGGGCAACCTGTATTTTTCCGGTCCTTGGTGATACGCAATCTCAGACAGTAACAGATATGAGTGGGACTGATATAA
>CAYWHV010000215.1:0-4924 GCA_964458045.1 uncultured Methanospirillum sp. | reverse complement strand
CTGCTCATAGCCTGTGTGCTATCTTCGGCAGTTCCCACAACCTGGTACCCCATCTCTGTCAGCCGCCATGAAATGAGATCTGCAATTACCGGGTTATCTTCGACGATGAAGATCGTTCTCTCAGACACTACAACCTCGTCAAGGTCACATCTCTGATGTTATAAGGTATCGTATTTGCACAGCATAAGAGATCGCCTCTGGTAAGAATGCGATGTACTCTCTCTTTTCATTTTTTTAGGTCTTTATTTTTCACTCTCCAGTGGATCAAAACCCCTTCTTCCACGGGAACTGTGTTCATCCGTTCAAGGACAGGAAAATCTGATTCCGAGATATATCCGATCCCATCTGCAAGTGTCGGAGCGTCTTTTCCGCCAATAATAATATTGCCGACAAACATCGTCAGTTCATCAACAAGACCTGCGGACAGCATCCCCCAGATGAGCGTCCCTCCTCCTTCCACCATCAGTCGCTGTATGCCCCGCTCTGATAGTTTCGTGAGCAGGAAGGCAAGGTCAACGGTTTCTTCTCCTGCCTGGATGATGTCTGCATGTTTCTTTAGGGCTGCAATGTTCCCCGCCGGTGCTGATTGTGATACGGCAATGATCCGAAGACCGGATCCTTTATGAAGGATTTTCGCATCCGTCGGTGTCCGCCCCTGGCTGTCAACGACGATCCGAACCGGATGCTCTGGTTTCCCATTTCTGACCCGTTCAGCAATACGTCCAGCAGACTTGACGGTGAGTGAAGGATCATCGGCAAGGACGGTTCCGATACCGACCATTATCGCATCACATCCGGCCTTCATCTCATCCACCCGGTCAAAATCCTCTTTCCCGGATATCTTCACCTGTCTGCGTTCCCGCGTGGAGAGTTTTCCGTCAGCACTGACGGCCACGTTCACAATCACGTATGGGCGCATAAATTCTTCCTAGGCACGACCCCGAAGCCGGGCGATTTCGTCGGTTGCATTCGGGACCCTGATGAGAAATGTTCCATGGCATGGTTTTGTATAGGGGAAGATGAGTGCATCACCGTCAACCGCGACCCTGATCGGCGGGACTCCGATAATATTGAGATCAAACATCCGGTATCCTGGTGCCACATCATATTTTTCAGGGTACCTGGAGAGAAATTCCCTGGCTTCCTTGAATGTAACTTTCGACATCAGTACTTCATATGGCAGAGATTCTAAGCATCCCATGGGGCAGCCTCCTCAAGTCGGTTCTTTAGTGGCATCGGGTTGTGTGTTGCAGGCTCGGCAATGACGGTGCATGGAAAGGTAATTTCGTGAGCGATCTGCTCTGCTTCCTCACCGAAGATAATAGCAGTAACCGGCCGGTTTGTCAGGGACTGCATGGTTGCAGCATAACTTACTCCGGCATCATTATGGACAAAGACATAACTGTCTGTGACGGTGAGATCACCTTTTGCCAAAGCTGCAATGGTTGCATCCAGGTCTTTCATCTCCATGGTATAATGACCGTCCGGGTCTGCAACCCGTATCAGTTGCCGGGCTGAAGGTGTTCCGGCAATGATGGTTCTGATCCCTGCCTTTTTCATCCGGTTTGAAAGGTAGAGAACAAGACTGGTCTGTACCGGAACCTTCGGACAGCCCATAACCAGAACGGCAACTCTCTGTGTTGGTTCTTCAGGCATAGATACAGTGTATTATGTACGTCAAGGGGTATGAATGAGGATGTCAGAGTTCTGATCTACTGACATTCCAAGTCCCGGAATCACCAGGACGGATAAAGAAACTTCTTGAGCTGGTGGTGATGTACATTGCTGTATGAAACGGCTTCATATGTGGATCGCTGGAGCGGTCCTTTTTGTCACAATTGTCTTATCCGCTTCGGTCATCGGTGCAAACCAGAGTTGCATCCCCTGCGGTGACAGCTGTTATGATCCAAGCAAGCAGTCCTGCTGCCAGGGTCAGGTATATGACGGGCTCCATTGGGGGGTCTGTAGGGATGTCTGTTATAATATTGAAAAACAGGTCTGTTGTAATGGAATGCCTGTGAACGGGACACGGTGTCTTCCGACCTGTGGTGATTCATTCTATAATCCGATCACCCAGTCCTGCTGCCAGGGAGAACCGAAAGACGGACTCCTGTGGGGAATCTGTGGCGGGAAGTGTTATGATCTGACCAATGAGACCTGCTGTAATAATCAGATCTACCCGGGATACGGATGGCAGAAATGTGGTGATACCTGTTATAATAAAAATAATCAGAGCTGCTGTCTTGGTGTTGTTTATGATGGGAAGGGATACACCAAGTGTGGAGATACCTGCTACAACCCGAAGACAGAATCCTGTTGCAAGGGAACGGTTCTTGAAGGCAAAGTAGAGTGTGCATATTAATAAAAAATTTTTATTTTTTTTCTGCTTTTTGATTGGTTGAATGTTCCGGCAGATATTTGTAGTGAAGACTACATCAACGGGGATGTCGCTAAATTTTCTACCATCTTGCTGAATCTATACAGAACCAAGGGACCGTTCTGGATGTCCGTAAATATCAGTCACATTCAGATTCGGTCTGTTCAGTGTAACAGAGTGAGATATGAAAGCAAAGCCCATCGCCCACTTTTTGGGATTTAAATCTGACTTCTCATGAGAGTTCCGCTGTTACTAAATGTACTTTTCCAAGGAGCGATAAGGATATAGGTCAAAAAAATCTGAAGATCTCGTTTTTCAGACACACTAGACTTCCGAGAGGATCTTTGGACGAAGGAGCGGTTTTATTCCTTCAATATCCACGAGGTCAACTGGCGCCTGTAATGCTTCTTCCAATTTTTCTTCCAATTCCAGAAACCCAAATATACTCGGAGGGTTCTCAAATTCGACCAATATATCTATGTCACTGTCTGGCGTCTGCTCTCCACGGATTACAGAACCGAACAGGCCAAATCTTTTGATGTGGTATTGACATGCCAATAGCGGTTTTATTGTATTGAGTGTTTCAAGAACTTTGGCTGCCTGAGTCATAATATATCATACGTTCGCATAATCCCTTGTAATTTTACTTAGATTTTCGTTCTGATATCATAGTGAACGAGAGAATATGACCCTTCTCGGTTTCCCAAAATTATAGTTCATCACCCTTTATTCGTTTATGTCGGACTTCAGCGAGCGCTGTTTTTAATTTTCAATTATCTTATCCTGGTTTTAATAATCAATCCAAGAAAACGACAACGATATGATATCTTCAGTATATAAACTCCGGACAATGTTCTGCTTATGGAGGTGTTTATCATCTGACCAGATAGGAACATCAAGATACAGGGCCAACGCTAGAAAAGGGGTATCTTTCTCATCAATATCCTTCATAATTTCGTATGCCTGGGGGTTAAACCCTTTATACAATTCATCCGGAATGATTGTAATTTGCTTTAACAGAGTTTCCATTACGTAAGAAAACTCAATTAATTGTTCTTTTTTCTCTCTCTTCTCCTTGATATATTCAGAATATCGTTCAATTTCTGTTAAACCATATTCAGGATAGAATAAAGATAGTCCCGGATTTCTTATTAAAGCGCCCTTATGCGAATTATCTTTGAGAAGGGCTGAAATTATAATATTTGAATCGATTACAATCCGAGATGGTTTTTCTTTTCCGCCCACACTTTCTCCCGAATTTTTTCAAAATCGTTAAATTCCGAACTAGTAATATTTAAATCTTCAACACACTTATCAAATAATTTCCATTTTAGATATTCCTCTGTGATGAATTCTTTGATACGTGGCTTGATTATATCAATCGGGAGTTCATCCGGAATGGTAACAACTATCTCACTCATCTTTTATTTTCCAAAAATATCCGGAGATTCTTCTTAATCGTGTGGATACTATTGAATTATATTATACTATTCAAAGATAAAAAAGATATCTGGCCCAATTTACTCCCCCCTGATTCTCTTTCCCCATAGGGTAATTGAACAGATATTGTGAGTACCAGATCATTTTCCGAATGTAACAACTGTTGATCTTGCTTGTCCCATTGGCGGAACGAGTCAGACAGCTTCGAGGCAAATGAGTAAATTGAGGGATATGTGGGGGTGATCATTGATATAATGAGAATGAACAACTCATTACAATACCAATATCTGGCGAAATAAAAATAGGATTACTAAAAGCATCAATACGAAAAAGCTGGACTTACTGAAGGAGAATATGTACATTATCTCGGGGATTAGAATGACCGAATATACCATTATTATTCATCCCGCTGAAGAAGGAGGATATTGGGCAGAAGTCCCAACATTACCGGGATGTTACTCACAAGGGAAATCAATAGACGAAGCAATGAGAAATATTAAGGAGGCTATCGAGCTTCATATCGAGGGTCTCATGGAGGATAACGAACCAGTTCCTGTTGAAGATGATCTCATCATTGGCAGAATTCAAGTAACTCATATTGAAGACCACCTTGATGTGATGGTTTCGAGTCATCCCCACACAGATCATATCGGAGGGAAGGTTGATGTCATCAATGCTATCCCGGTGAAATTATTCGTGGATAATGGGGCTACTCACACTGCTCCGGCGTATAAAGATCTTATGAAAATCCTGGTTCAGAAACAGACTCTGTATCCTTCAGCAAAAAAAAGGAGATACTATATCCTTTACTGATGATGTGAGTGTAAAGGTACCGACTCCGGAATCGCTGCCCGCCATATCAATCCACTTTTAGTACACCAAAATTAACAAAATTGTTAACTATAGTGTACCTAAAGTTGATCATGTCTTTAGACCTTATCAGATCACTTGCCAGAGATGGTGAGGTATTCACGATTGATGAGGCAGTCGCGAAGACATCAATAAGAAAGGAAGTACTCCGGGTTTTGCTTTCACGGCTTGAAACCAGAGGATTGATCGAACGAATTGAAAAAGGTAAATATCTGATTATTCCTCTTGATAGTTATC
>CAYWHV010000214.1:254-4944 GCA_964458045.1 uncultured Methanospirillum sp. | reverse complement strand
CCGTCAATCCCAGGGGAAGATGATCCATGATCCCGGATAATTTGTCTGTGATCATACGGCATGAGAACATCCCATTTCTTGAACACCCTCCGGTCTGTGAACTTTTCAGTCTCTTCATCACCGTCAGGGCCGCCAGGTTGATGATCAGGGTTATCAGAAGTAATACAACGGCAACTCCGAACAGAGCATGGTAATGGAGTGATCCGACTGCTACTTCTCCCATCTCAATTCCGAGTGTCCCGGTCAGGGTTCTCACCGGTGAAAGGATATTCCATATTGGGTCAGGGATGATAGCTGCGTTCCCGGTAACCATGATGACCGCCATCGTCTCACCCACTGCACGACCGATTCCAAGAATAACTGCAGCGGTTATGCCGGAGAGTGCAGCAGGGACGATAACTTTTGATATGGTCTGCCAGTGGGTTGCCCCAAGGGCCAGGGATCCCTCCTTCAGGTACCGGGGTACTGAACTGATGGCATCTTCTGAAACGCTGATGATGGTCGGAAGGGACATGATACCAAGAAGAATTGATCCGGCAAGGACCGATTCTCCGCTCGGAACCGACAGAACATCCTGCAAAAACTTCACGAGGATAACAAGCCCGAAGAATCCATAAACGACGGATGGAATCCCGGCAAGAAGCTCGACGGCTGGTTTCAGAATATTTCTCATCCGGGGGCTTGCAAGTTCTGCGATAAATATTGCACAGGCAATACCAAAGGGGACGGCAAATACCATTGCTCCCAGGGTAACGAGCAGGGTTCCGACAATAAGGGGAACAAGTCCGTACTTCGGTATGATGCTGGTCGGATCCCATCGCTCCCCGGTCAGAAATGGAATAAGGCCGATATCCAGGAATGCCGGTACAGCATCATAGAGCAGGAAGATGAGGATAAAAAATATTCCGATGATCGAAGAGATGGCACAGATAAACCATACGGTATGCATGGTCAGTTCAAGTGGTCTTCGTTTCTGACGGAATTGCAGGGGGTTTTGCTGACCAGTTGTCACGATCTCTCTGACTCCTTCACAGGGCGTATCCGGACTTTTGAATATGAGAATATTGTATGCAAAGGTATGAACATGTGCATACAGAGTCTGGTCCGGACTACACAGGTTCTGTATGATACTCCTGAAATCTACATGAGAGTATGTTCTAGAGATTACGGAGAACTATAGAGGGATATGATGTCTCTATAGATCTCCTGTTTCTGCCGCTGATTTGTTTCGAGTAGGGATTGATGGTGTCATTGTAGTACTATAATATCATATATGTGTCATAATTTTACCCTTATTGTATTAAATTTGCACCCATTTGGATAAAATTAATATTCAAACGGGTAGATTATGTAATCAGGATGACAGAGGAAACCATCAGGGATATAACCATACTACCGGGACGAAACCGCAAAGGAATACAGGAGGCGTTTGATGAGATACACATCAGACCAGGCGATACCCTGTCCATCGTCGGTCCGACCGGGTCCGGAAAAAGTGCCTTTATCAACGATATCGAGATATTTGCAAACCGGGATACCGTCACCGGAAGACAGATCCTGGTCAACGGAAAACTCCCTCCGGAGCGGTATGTTCGTGACCCGGCAGCAAAACCTGTTGCCCTCATCACCCAGAATACCCGGTGCCTGTGTGACCTCTGTGTCTCTGACTTTTTACGAATGCATCTCCTTTCCCGTGGATATATGAAAGAATCCTGCATTCAGGAGACTATCAATCTTGCAAACCAGTTTACCGGAGAACCGATCACGGCCCATGTCCGGATGACCGGCCTTTCCGGTGGACAGACCAGATCCCTGATGGTGGCGGATGCCATTCTCATCTCAAATACTCCGATAATCCTGCTTGACGAGGTTGAAAATGCGGGAATATTCAAAGAAAAGGTGATAGAAGTCCTCCGTCAGCATCACAAGGCCCTGCTCTTTGTCACCCATGATCCCCTGGTCTCCCTGCTTTCAGATCGCCGTATCATCATGCAGGATGGTGCCGTAACCCGGGTCATCGAGCCAGACGGGGCAGAAGAGCATGCAATCCGTCAGATGCTCCACATGGATGGGATCATCGGCCGGATGAGAGAGATGATTCGAGCCGGTGAACTGATAACCACACCCATTCCGGTATCCTACTGATGAAACTCGTCATCATTGCCGGTCCTCCTTCGGCAGGAAAGACTGCGGTCACCAGGCAGATAATCAGGACCCATCCGGAGCTGAAAACTGCATACCTGAAGATAGACGTCGTCTGTGCCACCGAAGATGAAGAGATCAGGGCCGAGTTCAATATTCCGACTAAAAAAGTCTATTCCGGGGATCTCTGTCCTGATCATGCTGGAATTATGATCCTTGACGAGGCCATCGAATGGGCCATGAAAGAAGGGGCAGATATGCTCATCGTCGAGAGTGCCGGTCTGTGTCTGCGATGCACTCCATATACTACCCAGTCATTTGGCATTGTCGTCCTGTCTGCAATCTCCGGGATTCAGTCCCCGGCAAAGATGGCACCCATGATAGCTCTTGCCGATATCGCGGTTGTGACTCGGATTGACCTTGTCTCACAGGCGGAAAAGGAAGTGTTTAGAGAGAAGATCCGGGGTATCAGGGGTGATATCGATATTGTTGAGACCAATGCTGTGCAGGGAACCGGCATGCGATACCTGACGAGAGCGATTGAGGAAGCTCCTGATATCCAGGACCAATCCACCATCACCCTCCGGGGTATCCCTCCGCTTGGTGTATGTACGGTCTGCATTGGAAAGACGAACATCGGATGGAAGCACCATACCGGGGTTCTTCGTCAGCTTGATGGTGATGCACTCATGTTCAGAGGTGACTGATGGGGGAAGACTGGACCCCGCCCGGAAGAAACTGTGGTGCATGCGGGTATGGGACCTGTGAGGAGTTCCTGATTGCCCTTCATGCCGGGACCAGAAAAAAGGAGGAATGCCCGTTCTCCTCTCAGGTCTTCCGTCAGAAGATACCCTGCAACGAGGCAGTTCTGGGAACCACGGATATCCTTGGAGACTCTTTTGATTTTATCCTGCATCCGTTACCAGGGGAATGTTCGGCAAGGAAAATTCTTCTTCCGTTCAGACCGGATCTCGTAGAAAAATGGGATATTCAGCCGGGTGATATCCTGACCGGACGACCCATGGGTGCCGGATGCCCGGTCCAGCATGTCCTGCAGGTTTTGTCGGCAAGCCGGGTATCAGGAGTGATAGTAACGCATGTAGTCGGTCCGCTCTACTCACGGGGCAGAGAGGTAAAAGACCTTGAGGCCTATCATATCATCGGGTTTGAAGGAATGGCAGAGAGTGTCCGCCAGTCACCGGTATTTGGGAGAAGGATGCGGTTTCTCCCTGCCTACTGTATGATGAATCTTACTCATACGGGCGTTGTGAATCAGTTATTTTCACGAAAGGAAGGTCTGCAGGTACGGGTGGAGGATATCCGGTTATTATGAGACCAATTGATGAGATTCGGGCTGCCCTGGCCGATGGATCTGCAGTTATCCTGACCGCATCGGAGTTAAAGAAAAGACTTGCACAGGGCGATACCGTCTCTGATGTTGATGTGGTAACCTGTGGAACCTGCGGGGTCATGTCTGGCACATATGCGGTCCTTTCTGTCCCGGTCGCTCCTCCTGGCACGTTTTCACGTGTTGATACCATCTCTCTCCAGGGAGTTCCGGCAATTCCCGGCCCCTGTCCGAATGAACGCCTGGGTCTTGTGGATCTCATGGTGTTCGGGACAGCCCATGCAGATGACCGGTACGGGGGAGGACATCTGCTCCATGACCTTATCGCCGGAAAGGAGATCCATGTAGCGGTTTCCTCGGCTGGAAAGGGCTATGAGGCTGATGTAACCCTTTCTGACCTCCCGTTTGCCCGGTTATTCTCAACCCGGAGTGCGTTTAAGAACTACTCTGCAATCATCAATCGTGGCAGAGAACCGGTAAAAACCATATTTTCTGCTCTGCCTCTTCAGGGCACCAGTACACAGGCTACTGTATCCGGATGCGGGGAGATAAACCCGGTGGAAAATGATCCAACCCTCCGGTTCCTCTCTTCCGGTGCTCCGGTTATTGTGAATGGGGCTGGTGGCCGGGTGATTGGGACCGGGACCCGGAGTTCACCTGAGCGGCCCAATCTTTCCGTCCATGCCGACCTGAAGGAGATGGATGCACAGTTTTGTGGTGGTTTTCTAACCGCTGCAGGCCCTGAGTGCGTCACCAGTATCGGGACTGCTGTTCCGGTTGTTGACAAGGATGTCCTCGCCTCACTTTCTGTCCGGGATTGTGATATCCCCATGCCGGTTGTTGATATCAGTGACCGTCAGCCTGTCGGGACTACCTCGTATGATCAGGTCTGGACCGGAACTGCAACACGGGTTCTGTATCATCCACAGCGATGTCTTGACTGTTCTCCCTGTGATGCCAGAACTGCATGTCCGGTTGATGCAATCCGGGAAGACGGGACTATCAATCAGATGCAGTGTTTTGTCTGCGGAACCTGTGTGCAGATATGTAAAGGATCAGCGTATGAAGGGAATTTTGGGTCCATCACGGGAGACGGGGCTGATATTCCAATTGTCCTCCGGCAGTCTGACCGGAGAAGAGCAGAGATACTCTGTATGAGAGTGCGGGATATGCTGGTAAGGGGTGAATTTCAGATATGAT
>CAYWHV010000214.1:0-244 GCA_964458045.1 uncultured Methanospirillum sp. | reverse complement strand
CACCCTTACCTGTCCGGGTGGGTGCCAGGGACTTATTCGGACGAAATATGCTGCACGTCAGATAACGCTCCATGATGCACCGGGTGTTTTCAGGTATAAGGACTGGCTTCCGGTCACCAGTTCACTTCAAACCCGGGCTGAACCGGTCTGTTTCAAAAGTGAGGGTCTTGCTCGTGCTTTGGGCCTTTCAGATCTCTGGATTGTCTTCTCCGGGTACTGGCCTGAAGTGGGTGCCTTTGCCGTT
>CAYWHV010000213.1:0-4959 GCA_964458045.1 uncultured Methanospirillum sp. | reverse complement strand
AGATGGGGTACCAGGTTGTGGGAACTGCCGAAGATAGCACACAGGCTATGAGCAGCATCGGGGAGATACACCCTACCCTTGTCCTGATGGATATCAGCCTCCCTGGGGAGATGGATGGAATTGATGCCGCAACCGAGATCATCAAAAAATTCGGGATTCCCATTGTCTATATCAGTTCAATGCTCGATGCAGAAATAATGGAACGGGCGAAAAAAACAAAACCAAGGGGCTATATTGTAAAACCCTTTACCGATAACCAGCTTCGTGCCACCATCGAGATGGCATTACAGGCATGATTGTTATACCATTCCGATAAAATTCCGAAGTATTGAAAGACCGCATTCTCCACTCTTTTCCGGATGGAACTGAACTCCGACGGCGGTTCCGTTTCGTATAGATGATGCAAAGGTATTGATGTACTCGGTCGATGTGACGCAATAATCAGCCGGAGTATCTGCCCAGTACGAATGCACAAAGTACACATAGGACTGATCAGAAATCCCCTCAAAGAGTGGATCATCCTGCTGCACCTTTGTAATCTGGTTCCATCCCATGTGGGGAATTTTATACCCCGGAGTATCAGAAAACCGTCTCACGGTCCCCGGAATGAGACCAAGACCCTGATGAAGTCCGTGCTCTTCAGAGAACTCCATCATCATCTGCATACCAAGACAGATACCAAGAATCGGAACCTGTCCTTCAGACTCGATAAGAACTTCTGTCAGATCTGCAAGCTGCGTCATCCCTTCATGAAAGGCACCAACGCCGGGGAGGATGATCCCATCCGCGGCACGAATCTCCTCAAGATCGTGCGAGATCAGAACCTGTGCTCCGGCTTTTTGCACAGCCTTACTGACACTTCGCATATTTCCAAGACCATAATCGACGATTACAATGGTGCTCATACTGCCTTCTCCCCCTGTGTTCTCCATTCCCCGCTCTCAAACCAGGACTGAGATATCCCTTTTCTATTCATCCACGTGGTGACTGCCTGATGCCATTCCTGCCAGAGTTCTGGTTGAGTGGATTGAATCTTCTCCAGAACACCAAGGTCACTGGCGGGGCACATATAGCATCCCATCCGGTCAACCCCGTGCTGATACATGGAGTTGAACGGAGCCTTCTCCCGGAAGATATACAGCCATACATGAAGGGCGGTCCACGTGTGAATCGGGGCAAGACAGACCTGGTTCTGCACATAGGAGTTGCGCCAGACCCGGGGATTTTTCATGCGTGAAAAGGACTCATACTTACGCTGTCCGATAAAAGACACCAGTTCACCCTCTTCACCATAGGTTTTTACAATATGTTGGCGCAAAGGCTCAAGTTTGGAGGTCCTGCAACACCACCGGTTGTCCCGTGATGGTGGACCGGATTCTTCAAAATCCCGCCAGAACTCTTCTATTGATTCAATCCTGACACACTCGAGCCCATACCGTTCCTGCACATCGCAGACATTCTCTTCGGTTGATGGAAACTCAAGGCCGGTGTCGATATAGAGAATCGGCATCTTGCGATAGGTGTTCATTACAACAAGCAATGTTGCTAGACTGTCTTTCCCACCGGAATATGAGACTGACATGGGAAGATGCTCATACGGGCCGATGCTGTCGGCGATGAACTTTCCGGATGCCGCTTCAGCTTTTGTAAGCACGTCGGCATTTGCCTGTACGACATCATCCCACGTTGCCTGACCGGGCATGTATGCAGAGGGGATGTTTTTTCTCGTCTTCACCACCTGTCCCCGCTCCATGTGGTCTGCTTCTTCGGCATCCACCCGTGCCCTGCCAACACCGGCACAGATACCGGAAGGAGTCATCATGAAGACCTCATCCCCTTCCCTGACCGAGGAGTCGCAGGAGATAAGACCGGGAGCCAGCAGACTTCTGCCTTCCCTGACTGAGGAGAGCGCCCCCTCATCAATAATGATGAACCGCTTTCTCGGGGTGGCAATGAGTGCCGCATCCGGACGGGGAAGAGCCTCCCAGCGACCTTCTGTGGGAAGGAACCGGATCGCTCCGATTATCGCCCCACCCACGACTATCTCTTCCATCCGGTCATGATCCGGAACTTTGTTCAGGAGGGCGACCTGGCCTTCCGGAATGATCGACATTCCAAACTGTTCTTCATATATCTTATTAACAAAGGCAATATCGTCAGGAAATGCTGGTCGTGCATCACCAGGAGGAGTCACAGGGACTGCACGGGTACTGGCCCCGCATGCACAACGCTCTGCAAGAACCGGCGTATGACACGAATCACACCAGTGAAGGAGAATTCTGCCGTGGTATAATCCACCCATATCTCCCCATTTGTATGATCTATCCCTACATACTGCTTTGTACGGACTGTTCCTTCAAACATCAAAAATAGCCGCTTTTCAAAAAAAAAAGAAAGCTGATCGAATAAAAAATATTATATGATGCGGATAACCACCTCAGTTGATCACGATCTATCATGACATATCGAGAGGGTTTGGCATGGGTATGCCATTATGATGACCGGGTAACGGTGATACAATGATCCCGTTTATCGTTACTGCGTGTGCGGCTTTTCTGTTTTATCTGGTGTTGGTTGTTGGATCCGGCTCTGTTCTCTTCTGGTCATGGGAGGAAATTATTGCAGGAGTTATCATTGGTCTTGTGACCGGTGTTATCTGCAGGAAGATCTTCTGCAGGAATGAGAACTACCGGATGTTAAGTCCGATCCGGCTCATCAGTATCCTGATATACATATGTGGCCCCTTCCTGGTGGAACTGACCAAGGCAAATCTGGATGTTGCATACCGGATTATTACCGGACGAATCAGGCCAGGGATTATCAGGCTGCATTCAGGGATGAAATCTGATCTGGCTCTGATCATGCTTGCCCATTCAATAACACTCACACCAGGAACGCTGAGTGTTGATGTCGATGAAAAGAACCATGATCTCTTCATCCATGTCATTCATCTTGATGAGGGTGATGAGAAAAAACCCACATTTGAGGCGAAAGAGATCTTTTCATACATGGACATTCCGGCCTGGATTCGGAGGATAGCCGAATGACAGAGATATTTATGATTGCCGCTCTGGTTACAGTTATTATCGCTTTCGGGGCTCTGGTAAGACTGGTTCTCGGGCCGACGAATCCTGACCGGGTCGTTGCGGTGGATACCATAAACACCCTAACAGTTGCGGTCATGATCCTGCTCGGTGTGGTGTATCAGCAGTACATCTTCATTGATGTCGCAATCGTCTATGCTCTGCTGTCCTTTGTCTCCACCCTGTATATTGCAAAACATATCGGCGGTGAACTCTGATGATAGCAGATACAATAATTCTTATCTTCCTGGCCATCGGGCTATTATTTAATGCTCTTGGAGTGATCGGCCTTTTGAGGTTCCCTGATGTGTACACACGGCTTCATGCTTCCACCAAGGCGACGACATTTGGGAGCATCTTCCTCTGCCTTGGAGTAGTCGTTTTTGCAATATCCCAATACTTGGGCACCAGTGATTCCCAGTATCTTATGGTCATCACCCATACCATCATTGCAGTCTTCGCTCTTGCCATAACGAATGCTGCAGGATCTCATGCAATCGCCCGTGCTGCACATCGGAGCGGACAAAAACCAAACCCGGCTGTCGTTGACAAACTGACGGAGGCTGGCCTGTGATAGACCTCATACACATCCTGGTTTTAATCGGCATTCTTATCACTGCTGCATTTATTGTCTGGCAGAAGAATCTCATCGCCGCCGCGGTCACCTTTGCAGCGTTCAGTTTTCTCCTCTCGATTGAATTTTATCTTCTTCAGGCCCCGGATGTTGCAATAGCCGAAGCAGCAGTTGGTGCCGGAGTGTCCACAGCAATATTTTTGATTGCGATCAGGGCGACCCATGACCAGGAGGTGACATGATGAGAACCCAGGTAGTATGGATTACCCTTATTGTTCTGGCAGCGGGCCTCCTGTTTGCGGCAGTTTCAATACCGTTCGGAAGCCCTGCGATGTCAGACATGGATGACTATTTCATCGCCCACGGGCAGGAACAGACCGGGGCCAATAACATCGTGACATCCGTTGTGTTCGATTTCCGTGCCTTTGATACCCTTGGAGAGGCATGTGTCCTGTTTACCGCAGTCTTTGGAGTATCAGTCCTTTTCAGACTTCGGAAAAAAGAGGAGGACTACGAATATGAGTGACAGTATGAGTAAAATCATCCGGACCACAGCGGATGTGATGTTCTTATTTATCACGGTGTTTGGTTTTTACATCGTGCTTCACGGGCACTTAACACCGGGTGGAGGATTCCAGGGTGGTGCTGTTATCGCAACCGGATTTATCCTGCTGATAGTAGCCTATAAACTGGATGACTTTCTGGGATGGTTCCAGAAGAGAACATTTCAGAACTGCGAGATGTCCGGCCTGGTCCTCTTTATCGGGACCGCTCTTGCAGCAATACCACTCGGGTACCTCTTCTTCATGAACTTCTTAAATGGAACCGGAGGACTGTTTGGTCAGGCAGTGTCATACGGAATCAATCCCGGATTTCTGAATACCGCGGGGACGATTCCTATTATGAATATTGCCGTGGGAATTGAAGTGCTCGGTGGCCTCAGCATCATCATTCTATATATGACAAGTGGAATTCGATCGCACGAGGAGGGAGAATGATAGATAATCTTCCATTCCTGGTCGTTGCAGTCACCATTCTGCTCGGCCTGTATACCATCCTTCTGAAAAAGGATCTTATCAAAATTATCATGGGAATATCACTTATTGAATCCGGAGTCAACCTCTTCCTCATCGCACTCGGGTATAGGTGGGACAGTATTGCGCCCATTTTTACCGGGGCACCGTCTCTTGCCATGGTCATGCCCACCGTTCAGGCCCTGACACTGACGAGCATTGTCATCGGTGTTGCAACCCTTGCCCTGCTGCTCTCCATGGTGATGATAATCTACCGGTACTATCGGAC
>CAYWHV010000212.1:0-4965 GCA_964458045.1 uncultured Methanospirillum sp. | reverse complement strand
TCCCGGCTGTAACCCCGCCAACAAACCCCCGGATGGTCTTCCCATCTCCCAGGATACGTCTCCCGTCGGTCCAGTTTCTCCCCATATCTATGGGCATGCCCCCGCCGGTCAGGGCTGCGAAATTATTTGGCAGGTATGCGGGGAGCATCACCCATATTGCAGAACCGATGAGTATGAGTCCATTGCTGAGTATTGTTGCAAAATCCGGCATACCTATAAGGTTAGGTTTTCGCATACATATGAGCAGAAGTAAAACCCGGTATGGGAATACCCGCTGGTGGTGATAGTATACTCCTCAAAAAAACGAAAAGTCTCTGTCCAATATGTAAAAAGGTACTTGAAGCAGAGATTATAGAGAACGAAGGAAAGGTGTATATAAACAGGACCTGTCCTGATCATGGCTTTTTTTCATACCTGTACTGGGATGATGCCGAGGCATGGCGCAGATATGAGGCATTCGGGGCAAAAGGCTCTGGTCTTGACAATCCTCAGGTTGTCAAAGAGATTAGCAACTGTCCATATGATTGTGGAATATGCAATCATCATAAATCAACAACCCTCCTGGCAAATGTGGATCTGACAAACCGGTGTAACCTGAATTGTTCCTTTTGTTTTGCCAATGCCCGTGCGTGCGGATACATTTATGAGCCCACCTTTGACCAGATCAAAGATATGCTGACTGTCCTGCGCTCTGAAAAACCAACTCCTGCACCGGCAGTTCAGTTTGCCGGGGGCGAGCCAACACTCAGGGATGATCTGATTGAGATTATCAGGATGGCAAAAGGTCTGGGATTTAAGCAGGTGCAGCTTGCAACAAACGGACTTATCATTGCCCAGGATCCTGATTATGCACTCCGGCTGAAAGAATCCGGCCTTTCAACGGTGTACCTCCATTTTGACGGGGTATCAAAAGAGACGAATAGCAAACTGGCGCATGACCTGAAGGCAATTGAAAACCTGAAAAAGGCAAAACAGGGTGTGGTTCTGGTACCAACCATCATCAAAGGCCAGAATGATCATGAGATAGGTGATATCGTCCGGTTTGCAGCAGAACATGTCGAGGTTATCCGTGGGGTGAACTTCCAGCCGGTCTCATTTACCGGGGCAGCATCACCGGACGATATCGAACGGCAGCGGATAACAATTCCAGAGTTACTGAACCGCATTGAAGAGCAGACTGAAGGATCGGTTGAGAAAGAGGACTTTTACCCGGTTCCCTGTGTTGTACCTATCAGTGACTTTGTTGAGGCATATACCGGGAAACCACAACTGAGATTTACCGCACACCAGCATTGTGGTGCAGCGACCTATGTCTTTGTCAGGGATAAGAAGATTGTACCGATCAACCGGATGATCGATGTTGATGCATTCTTTGATTCTATTGAGCGGCTCACGACCCAGCTGACATCGGCAGGTCCAATCAGCAAAAAGATGGTTGCTATCAACGGGATTAAAGAACTCTATTCATCGGTGAAGAAGAGCGAGGAAGGAGGGCGTGAACTCTGGACCAGCCTTGGAAAAGCCCTTATCACCCATAATTTTGACTCCCTTCGTGAGTTCCACTGGAATGCTCTCTTTATCGGGATGATGCATTTCATGGACAATTACAATTATGATGTTGAACGGGTCAGCCAGTGCTGTATTCATTATGCAACACCGGACGGGACTTTGATTCCTTTCTGTTCCTACAATAGTGGCCCGGTATTCCGTGAGCAGATTTGGAAGAAATACAGCAGACCTTTAGAATAAATCTCCTTTTTTGATGCATCATGATTACCATTATTCCAAAACCTACCGATATTCCATCTGACAATTCAACCCGGATGGTCATGGATGAACTTGACCAGATGGGGTATCCGTACCAGGTCAGGTTTTTAGAAGCAATCGATCCGTTCTCTGATGATCTGTCTGGTGCAACCATCTGGGCCTGTGGGATCAGGCAGAATGGTCATAATTTTGAGTCACTCCAGGCCCTCTCACTGAAAAACAGGATCATCAACTCACCGGAGAGTATTGTCACCTGTGCAAGTAAGGTGATGACGTCAGCCCTTCTGGTAAAGCACGGGGTTCCGACTCCTAAAACTTTCTTTACCGAATCACGGACTCTGGCTGGTCAGTTCATAAAAAAGCATACCAAAGCCGTGTCCAAACCGGTGTACGGGTTTGACGGGGTAGGTATTCACCTGGTCGAGAACGAGGCTGAGCTTGGCGATCCACCATTCTATTTGCAGGAGTATGTGCCAAATGACCGTGACTTCCGGGTGTTTGTCATCGGTGACAAGGCTGTCGGGGCCATCATGCGGGTTTCAGATCACCTGACCCATAACATCCACCAGGGAGGATGCGGGAGTGCAATAGATATTCCAAAGCAGATGGCAGATATCGCGGTCAGGGCAGCGCAGGTTGTCGGAGTGGATTATGGTGGTGTTGACCTCCTGTCCTGTAACGGTTCATATATCGTCCTTGAAGTAAACGGTACGCCAAACTGGCATTGTATGCAGGCTCCGATCCCCCGGCTCCTAGCAGAGTACCTGGTCTCCCAGGATCAAAAAAAGTAAGAAGGTGTTACCCTTCCATTTCTATCTCTTTTAGTGTCCTCTCGGCTAGTTCATGCATCCGGTCAGCCATTCGTGCTGCTGACGGATTGTCTACCTCCCTCATTGCCTTTGCGATGGCATTTCCCAGGACAAATATCGCATATTTGTGCTCTACTTTGCTCCGGTGGGTCTGTGAAGGGGTAATTTCCAGGGCATCATACTCGGTAAAGTCTGCATCAGGGTTTTGATCCTGAAGATACTCGCGGACATTGGTGAGCATGGTATGGAGGGATATCAATTCTTCTTTATGCACACTGGATCTCCACTATCTGTTTAGTGAGAAAAATATAAAAAAAATAGCCTGAAACCAGCTATCTGAATGGAATGAGGCGGATTGTTGCCGGGAGCCGCACGATGCCGGTAAAAGAGGGTGCGGCCAGGTACCTGACGCCATGCATGGTGAACTGGTCAAGGAGCTGCTGGGTTACTTCCTGGTCAATAACGACCCCCTCCAGTTCCTGTTCCATGGATCCAAGTTTCTCCTCAACTTCTCCGGCAGGGAGTTCATCTCTTACATCACCGCCAAATCCGATAAGCCGTGCAGTTCCCCGGTTTTTTACTTCCCTGATATGGGTAAATACGGTTCGTGGCCGGTTATCATCTTCCTGTTCGTTCTGATCCACAAGATGTTCCTGATTGTCCTGCTCTTCTTCAGGCCTGGCATCCTGTGGTTCAACGGGGGCAGGGAGGATGGTTTCCTCTTCTCTGGGAGGTTCAGGCTCTTTTACATGCTGTGCCGGTTCTCTGACTGGTTCCTGTTCCTGTTCCTGAACGGATGGCCCATGTTGCTCTAATTTTTGTGCTGCCAGGTACTCCGCGACCCGGTCTTCCAGGACATACTCGACAGGCACCTTATTTCGAAGCGCCTTTATTATCTCCTTACGGCTCAGGTCTTCAACCGACTCGCCCCGTGTCGGATAGGCGACAAAATCCACTTCGGTGAGTTCAAGCAGTTCACGCAGGATGAGATCCCCTCCCCGGTCCCCGTCAAAGAAGGCGGTTGTGGTCTTTTTCCGACAGAGGTCGATAATAGTCTTTGGAATGCTGGTTCCTTCGACTGCCACGGCGTTTTTAATCCCAGACCGGAGCAGGTTGATTACATCCGCCCGTCCCTCTACTACAATGATGGCGTCAGATGCGAGCACATTTGGTCCGGCAGGGACATTATCTGGGCCGATGGTTGCTATCTTCTCTATCCGTTGGCTTTCACGGACGGCATCAATCAGTGAGTCAGGATCGATTCCTGGCTCTTCAAATTCAAGGAGAAGCGCTTTTGCCCGTTCGATGATCTGGGTCCGTTTGGTTATCCGGACATCTTCAATCGACTGGACCTGGATTTCTGATGCACAGGGACCGACCCGGTTTATGGTCTCCATGGAAGCGGCAAGTATTGCTGTCTCTGCCCGGTCTACCGAGGTCGGGATGGTTATCTCGCCATATGTTTTTCCCAGTTTGCTCTGGATCTTGACATCAATACGGCCAAGCTTTCCCTGTCTCTGGAGCTCACGAAGTTCTAGTTCAGATCCAAGAAGCCCTTCAATCTGACCAAAAATGGCCCCGACTACATCAGATCGGTCGACCACCCCGTCAGCCTGGACAACAAGATGAATTCGATACTTCGTCGTGTCCTGTTCATACACGTAAGAACCCCCTGTTCATAATAATGTGAATCATATCTACGGTGATTCATCTACCAGAAAGTATATAAGAATTAGGGTGTGGCCACCAATGATTGCAGGTTTACTGGTCGCTGATGAGGTCAATTATCTGCTGACGCGAGATCCCACAGATCCTGACCTTCTTCACCGAAGATGTCTGGCCTGACAGAATGGTCACCGCATGGACGGGAAGGTGGAAATGTCCGGCGATGAGTTCCATGATCGCCTTGTTTGCTTTTCCTTCGACCGGGGGTGCTTTGACAGCGATACCGAATGCTTTCCGCCAGGGGTTGTATCCATCAGGGAATTGTGCCTTTTTACTTCCTGCTGATACTTCTATCGTGATGATGATGCCATCCGGAGTTTCCTGTACAATGTCGTCATGCGTTTTTCCGGATAGCTCTTTTTGAATATCTTTTTCTGGTTTCGATTTTTTCATAATATTTCGGTCATGTAAGAATTTTCAGATTAATCTGGTATTGAATAACGATGCATCCATGGTTCACTCTGTCATAAAGGTATGAGCATAATCGTTTTTGGAATTTCCAATTCGTTCATTTGATAGAATATCACATATATTGTCTGCAGCACCATTTTTATTTCGCTCCTCAATTTTCACATGAGTTTTCCCTTTATTATTTCCCAACCAATCTCTTTATGGTGAACCCCAATGGACACCAGAATTAAGCGAATAATTGCCCGTGAAATTC
>CAYWHV010000211.1:0-4966 GCA_964458045.1 uncultured Methanospirillum sp. | reverse complement strand
TCGTGGTCTATTCCGATGACGGGGTCGGAATCGAACCGGATGACAAGAACCGGATATTTAACCAGGGGTACGGGAAAAATACCGGGATGAATCTTTTTTTATGTCGGGAGATCCTGGCTCTTACTGATATTTCCATTGATGAGACTGGGATTCCCGGAGAAGGAGTCAGATTCCTGATGCGGGTAAAATACGGGTTTTATAAGGATGAACGACCAGACGGGTACTATGAACAATAGGGATGATCTCACCCAGACCATTCGGAGGATGGCTGAAGAGTCCGGGGCTGATCTCTTCGGAGTTGCTGATCCAAAAATATTTTCTGAACCAGAATATCGTGGGAATAACCCTGCCGATGTTTTTCCTTCTCTGCAGTCAGTCGTTCTGATTGGAGTATCGGTTCCGAAAGGAGCCTTCATGCCTCTTCCCAAAGGCCGGGGATTGTATACGAATACCCTGATGGCCGGAACTGCAACGCTCCGGGTCATGGCATACAAAATTGCCCGGAAGCTTGAGCAGGAAGGATATTTAGCGACGATTGCACCAAGTGAGGGGAGTGAGTTCGGGTACTGGTATGCGGATAAAAATACACTGATGGCCGATTTCTCCATGAAATATGCTGCATACTGTGCCGGTCTGGGCTGTTATGGGAAAAACCACCTCTTTATCTCCGATGACTATGGTTCCCGGGTCAGGTTTACAGCAATCCTGACCGATGCAGACCTGGTTTCCGGCTCACGGTATCCCCGGTTTCTACACGAGGCATGTCAGACTTGCACTGCTTGTATTGATGCCTGTCCTGCGAATGCAATTGGGACGGATGGGGAGATATCACGGAAATTGTGTGCAGAGTATATGTTTCAGACGCTTGGCGGTCTTCGGTGCGGTCTGTGTATTCGTGCCTGTCCGCTTTCCTGTAATGAAAATACTAATGAGTAATTTTTGAACAAATTTAGAGGCCTAACATATAGTTTCCAAAGTTTTAAGATTCTTGCAGGGAATGATACTTGTTATGGTTCTTTCATCTGTCCCCCAATTTTTTGGTCTGATATACGCTCTTATTGCAATCCCTCTCATCTTTTATTTGTATAAAAAAGGACTTTTCAGACCTGCGGTTCAGATTGTTCTGCTGGTTCTGTCAACCCTGCTTGGGTTTCTCATATTTGCTCCTATTTTTCCGTACCAGTTTCAACAGGTACTTTTTGGTGAAATTCGGAAATTAGGAATGCCCTTAGAAGCTATCTTGTTTTTCCTGATCCTCTTTATTGTTCTGACTGCAATTGGAGGGAGGGCATATTGTAGTGCAGTCTGTCCTATAGGGGCCATACAGGAGTTACTTTCGAAAGTCCCGACTCCAAAGATAGCGATTCCCTGGAAACGGTCTGTTCTTATCATACATATTGTTGTTTTTGTGTTATTTGTCTGGGTAGCCCTGTTTTTTCCGAATTTTCAGTTCAAATGTATTGGCATGAAATACTTCTTTTTCCTTGAATATACCTCCGTGAAATTTTACCTGTTTGCAGGTATCATGCTCCTGGGCCTCTTTATCTATCGTCCATTCTGTAGATTCATCTGTCCATACGGGTTATTATTAACCCTGGCTTCGTATTTCTCACTCATGAGGCTTACCCGGACCGATGCCTGCATCTCCTGTAAAAAATGTGAGAAGGTTTGTCCTGTTGGTGAAGCATATGCCGATAGCAACAAGTCGGAGTGCTTCCTATGCGGGCGATGCACACAGGTATGCCCGGTAAAAGGGGCATTAGTCTATCAAAAAAGAAAATAACTACAAATCTCTATTTTTTCTATAAAGTCCTCTTATGTAATTATTGTATAATGCCGTTATGGAACGTTCCTTTCGTGTTCTGCCAGGGTTCGTGCCAGTCTGATATTATTCATACTCAGTTCTGCAATCAATCCGGCAAGATGGGTGAAAAATTCCATTACCTGGGTTACCTGATCATGACTCCAACGGGGAACCTGATCCAATGCAGCATAATACGATTCCATGTCAAAACCATACATCTCTGCCTGTTTTCGAAATATTTCCCTATCGAAAGGTTGATCATCAAAGAGAAACTGACCAACGAAGAGATTAGCCAGATGATGACCCCCTACTATGACTGGTGTTGCACTATCCCAGAGATTATTTTTACATTTATAGAGTTTGAATTCACCTGGGCTCACACCGGTTGTCAGAATGGTATCACTCTCAATACAGTTTCTGCACGTATCCGGATGAACATGGTGAAACCGGGTACATATATCCTGCCAGCCGGTCGCGACAAGAATCGTTCCATCCAGATCGATTATTGCCATCGACATCCTGGTCACCTGGTAAAAATCATCAAAGAGAGCCTGAAGAGCGGGAACGTCAATGATATCTGAAAGCCTCAGCTCTCCGATGTCACCATCCGGTGAAAGAATTGCATTCAGTTTCTTTCTTACTTTTTGCTCACTCTCTGCAAGTTCATTCCTGGCTGTGGTCAGTTCATCAAGTTGGGCCCTGAGCTCTTCATCAGCTGCTGCCAGTTCTTCATTTGCTGCAGCAAGTTCATAATTTTTTATCTGCACGGCTTCTTCTGCTATTTTCTGGTCAGTAATATCCCTCCCGACCGACTGATATTCCGTGAGAGTACTGGATTGATCAAATATTGCCCTGGTGCTCCATTGCTGCCATAAAACCCGTTCATCAGGCATGATAATCCGTTGCTCAATCCAACCTGATGGGTTTTCCCTGGATAATGAGGTATAATACCTGTGAACCATCTCCCTATCTTCAGGGTGGATATGGGGCCTGAACTTTTTTCCGATGATATGTTCTTTTTCAAGACCGAAATACCGCAAATATGCATCATTTACAAAACTGATAGTTCCATCGGAAAGGAACCGGCAGATAAACTCCGATTGAACTTCAACGACATTTCGGTATCGCTCTTCACTTTCACGAAGGGCCTCTTCACTTTTCCTTCTTGCAACCGCATACCTGACTTTATCAGCAAGTTCTGCAAATTGTGCGGACGGGTCACCTCCCTTCTGTAGATAAAAATCCGCCCCACTGTTCAGGGCCTCAATTACCACATCTTCCCGTCCCCTGCCGGTAAAAATAATAAAGGGGATGGTATTTCCTGACTCCCGGATCGTTCGAAGGAATTCAAGTCCGTTCATCCGGGGCATTTCATAATCTGATATGATAGCATCAAAAGACTGTTCGGTGAGCAGAAGCAGGGCATTCTGTGCAGATGGAGATATAGTTACAGAAAAGTCATATTTCTTCTCGAGAAACATCTTCCCGATGGTAAGAAGGTCATTTTCATCATCCACATAGAGAACCTGAATCATAATGGTATATCCTGCTGCATAGATGTCCGGTATTCAATAGATCAGATAAAGACTTCTATACATAGGAATAAAAAGGTTACTCTGCAAAGGAACGAGCAGGCATTAAGATAATTTTTCTCCCATCGACGGTGAGTTCATCTACCTGTTTCCCGGTGAGGATATACCCCTCTTTCAGATCAAACATCTCCATCGCTTCAAGAAGACCCCTTATTTCCCGGTCTTTATTCCTGCTGGTTACTTCATAACAGACCTGAATTGCTTTCGTAACTTTGGTCTTTTCCTTTACAATAAAATCACACTCATGCTTTTCTCTGAAATAGAATAACTCCCTGTATTTTTTCCGTAACATGATAAAAACAAGGTTCTCTAAAAGCCTTCCATAATCCTCAGTAAAACCTGTGGTATTGGCACATATCAGGCCGTTATCGATAGCATATACCTTTTTAGGATTGATCTGTCTACTCTTATGAGAATAACTAAAACGTGGCAGAGTAAACAGGATGTAGGCATCTTCCAGATGAGAGATATAGGAGGCAATGGTTGTGACTGATCCTATCGCTGAAAATGTCTTTTGTAATTGCGAGAGTGTCATCTCCCTGGCGATATTTCCAAGCAGGTATACCGCAATTTCTGTGATGAGTGCAGGATTTTTAATATTGTTACGGTAGATTATGTCTCTTGCAATAATATCCAGAAGCAGGTTTTGTAATACTTCTTCCAGGCCCACACGGATATACTCCGGGAAGCCTCCTGTGAAGAGGTAGTCATTGAATGAGGTATCAGAATCCTCTTTATGAGTATATTCAAGATACTCCTGATATGAGAAGGGGAATAATTCCAGTCGCAGGTTTCTGCCGGTTAGTTTGGTCCCAAGTTCACGACTCAGTAAAGATGCATTTGATCCGGTGATAATGACTTTTTTTTCAGAATCCAGGAGATACCGGATATAATATTCCCACCCGGAAAGGTTTTCGATCTCGTCAAAAAAATATAGATCCTGGAATCCATACTCCTGATGAAATACCTCCTCTAATACTTCATAATCCTGAATAGTAAAATCGATTAGTCGTGGATCTTCAAAATTCAGATAATAGAAGTTATCCTCCTTTTTCATCATCTGCACAAGAAGTGTACTCTTTCCACATCGCCTTATGCCTGAAAGGATGATCGCAAAATTCTGATGGGGGTGTATTTTTATAAGGTCGTGCCGTATAATTCCTTGATTTCGATTAATTATTGAATCTCTCTGGGATTTGACTATCTTTGTAATGTCATCCCTGAGTATCATGTATAATAGTATTATTGGAATATTATTAATTTATCCATTCCCATTGGATACTTTTGTCCATTTCAAATGATCAATATCTCACGTCTCAATGATATACAGTGAGTGCCTGTCCAAGCACTCTTCATCGGGATTACATATGCGAACCCATGTGGTGCAGTATCGATATCTATATCTCTCATGAATCAATATCTTCAGCTATACGTCAGGATGAGAATATTATGAAAGGAAAAACACGATCATCAGACATCGCATCACTTCAAAATATGTTGGATGCGACTTCTTCTTCAATCCAGATAGTCGGACCTGACGGGGTCTACATTGATTGTAATGCGGCTACGT
>CAYWHV010000210.1:0-4975 GCA_964458045.1 uncultured Methanospirillum sp. | reverse complement strand
CCATGTCTGTTGCAGAGCTTGGTGATATTTCAAGCATCCCGGCAATATCTCCCATACAAATCCTGGAAAAATATGATGAGTAGAGTATCTCAATGGCTCCCGGGCTGAGAAGGTTTTTTCTCCCTTTATTTGTCCCAAAGATCATGCTCACTACCGTTGAAACAAATCCCAGGGAGAGCCGTAATCTGGATGTCGGATCCATCTGCCATATAATTAGGATATCCGTAATGATATAAATATTACGGATGGCCGTAATGATTTGTTGAAATCATCTGATGAAATTCTCATACTCACTAGGAATTATAAAAATTTCATGAAAACATTAGAATATCACAAGATCCATATGATACAAAACAGGAGCGTCATATGTGTGAGTTTACCGTATATGTAAAGACCGCAAATTCTGAAGAGCAGGAGAAGATTACCCGGAATATTGTTGGTGCAATTAAAAAAGACAACTCAGTTTCTCTCATGGATGTTCTGGGAAATGCTCAGGTCGTTGAGAACGTGTATATTGAATCGGTAAGCACGATGAAACAGGAGTTGATACTCCGGAAAATGAGTTAGACATCCGGTCGTTTTGGGTGTTATCCTTTTCCTAAAAAAAATTATGGGGCTTTTAACAGCCATTTCCAAATTGGGATAACTGATATTCCAATATCAGGAATATCAAATAACTCTTCGTCTTCAAAAGTCAGGATAAGTCCCTTTTTCACATTGAATTTTTCCATTGCGAGGGTAAGCCCTTTTATCTCCCTATCCAGAGTTTTTTGATCAATAAGTGAATAGGATACCTGAATTGCTTCTTCTACTACCTGATTCTTTTTAACAAGAAAATCACATTCTCCAGAGCCAGAGTAAAAGTATACCTCATGGTATCTCCTGAGTAGTTCCAGGTACACGAGATTTTCTATTCTTTGACCCAGATCTTTGGTCAGATGAAATCCTGCTGATTGGATAAAACTAAGATCCCCCGCATAGATTTTATGTGATGCCCTGCTGGTTGCTTTGAGTGAATAATGAAGAGGCGCAATCCGGAAGAGAAGAAATGCCTGCTCCAGATAATCAAGATAATTCTTTATCGTGCTTACACTTTTAAGGCCGGTAATCTCAGCAAGTGTTTTGTATGATATCATCCTGCCAGCATTGGAAATCAGATACACTGTCAGATCCTTCAATTCCTTGATCTCACGAATTCCAAATCTGCTCACAATATCCCTATATATGATATCTGTCAGGTACTGCTCGGAAAGGGCGATATCACCAGAACGGATAACTGCAGGGAATCCTCCCTCTTCAAGGTATTTTCTAAGATAGTAGATTATTTCTCCCTTCTGTGTTGATGAAACGAATTCAGGATTCTCACAGGCTATGGAGTAATATCGCAGATATTCCCTGAATGAAAATGGATGGACCCTGATTGTTTTGTGTCGTCCGGTAAGAAATGTACTAAGTTCAGAGCTGAGAACCGATGCATTTGATCCAGTCACAACGGTTTTGATCTTAAAAGTATGGAGATTATTAAGCCAGCGTTCCCAACCGTGGATATTCTGGATCTCATCCAAAAGTAGGATCACGTGTGCATCAGATCCAAAGAGTTCCCCCATAATCTCATAGATATGCTGGAAGTTTTCATGATTAAAATCTGAAAACCTGATATCATCAAAATTAATGTAAAGAAAATTGCCGTCGATTATTTTTGACAGCCGGGTAAGTATTGTACTCTTACCACACCTGCGAATCCCGGATAATACGATGATTTCTTCTGACTGAAGGAGTGATTCAAGAGGAATGTCTCGGGGGACATACTGTTCATCAAAGTCCAGGATTTTTTGCTGGTCAATGATGGTTTGTCTCAAGACACTTTTTAGCACAATCATGATATATTATTTTGTGATTATTTATTCTTTTGTAACGAACAGTAATCACAAGGATAAACCATAACACCTACGATGCACATCCGTCAACCATCTCAATTGTGACATTCGTTAGAAATTTTCACGCTGCAAAACCTTTTTGCGACCTTATCGCTCAGTATGTATTATTGAAACAAGAAAACCCCCTTATCTATCTGAATAACGCTGCAACCAGCTGGCCAAAACCGCCGGAAGTTATTCAGGCCGTTCAGGAATCATTGGAATTACCCTTTGGTGGGGGAGGAAGAGGTACAGGCAAAGCACAGAGGGATTATCTGACCGAAGGCCGGGAAACGGTGGCACAATTCTTTGGAGAAGATTCTCCGGATACAATCGTTTTCTCGTTCAATGCAACCGATGCGTTAAACACTCTCATTCATGGGTTTGCTGCATCACAAACCGGAAAATTCCATGTGATTACAACCGCCCTTGAACATAACTCCGTTCTCAGGCCCCTTCATCATCTGGAAAATACCGGCACGATTGATCTGAATCATATCCCTTTTTCCAATGCACAGGTAAATCCTGAATCTATTACGGAAGCGGTGACCGATAAAACCCGTCTTGTGGTCATGAATCATGGGAGCAATGTCCTTGGATCAGTGCAGGACATCCATGCGGTCGGGGAGTATCTGCATGATAAAGGAATTTTCTTTATTGTTGACGGATCACAAACCGCCGGACATATTCCCCTGACTCTCTCCTCCCTCGAACTTGATGCCTTTGTGTTCACCGGACATAAAGGGCTTTTTGGGATGCCGGGCATTGGTGGGTTCTGTATTCGAAATCCTGATCCGGTTCTTCCGGTTCGGATGGGAGGGACCGGCACTGATTCTGGATCCCTTAATCAACCAACCGATCTGCCGGAGCGGTATGAGATCGGAACTCATAATTATCCGGGTGTTGCATCACTGATTGCCGGAATTTCGTTCCTCCAGTCGATCGGGATGGATGCTCTTCGGAAGAAATCAGATCGTCAGATTGAATATTTCATGAAGGAACTCTCATCAGAACCCGGGATTGCCATCTATAATCCTGAGCCTGATCTTCCGATTATTGCGTGTAATATCACCGGACTTGATAATGATGATGTGGGGTATATTCTTGCCAGGAAAGACAATATCATTGTCAGAACCGGTCTTCATTGTGCTCCACTGCTGCATAATGCAATAGATGATGGAGCCGGATGTGTACGAATCAGTCCTTCATGGTTTACGACTGATGAAGAATGCCAGATTGCTGCTGCTGCTATAAAGGAGATTGCCCACCATGCGAATTCTCAGGTCGAATCGCCATAAATATTGTGCTGACGGTTCCTTTATGAAAGAGTTCATCCTTGACACTGAAGTTACTCCTGAATTTCTGGATTTTTTAAAGCACTATGGAAGCCTGGAGATGCTCCCTGGTCTTGGAGAGGGATTTTATAAATTTGAAAAGACCGATTGTTTTTCAATCAAAGGCTTTCTGAATGAATCAAGTTTTGAAGTACGATTTAAAAAAGAAGTGATGGAATTCACCTCTGATTTTCTCTATTCAATGCTGTATTGTTACCAGAATGGCAAGCCTGACTACACTACATTAAACCGTCGCGATGCCGCTCTCATTGAGCGTGTGAAAACCCGGTTATATGGTAAATCATCCTGATTTTATGTCTTTTTCCGTCTTTGAAGAGTATGCTGATGAGTATGATCAGTGGTTTTTAGATAATCGCGATGTTTATCTGGAGGAATTAAAACGGATTCGGGAGGCCATAGGGGATATCCCTTCTCCGGCTCTTGAGATCGGGGTTGGCAGCGGACGGTTTTCAGAGCCGCTTGGTATCAGGCATGGCATTGAACCATCCCGTGCTCTTGGTTTGATGGCGAAAGAAAAAGGAATTGAGGTTATCCGTGCTGTGGGAGAAGCAGTTCCGGTTAAGGCCAGAATATACCGGATGGTCGTGATGATTACCGTTCTCTGTTTTCTAAAAAAACCTGAGGAGACATTCCATGAGGTCTATCGGATTCTCATGTATGATGGGAACCTTCTCGTTGCATTTATTGAAAAAGGTGGGATTATTGCAGAGCGATATCTGGCCCGTCCGGATAAGGGGAGGTTTCTTTCGCATGCCCGGTTTTATGAGCATGATGAGGTGATTCACATGATCACCGGGACCGGATTTGATATCACATCAATCGATTGCAGACTGGGGTTTTGTATCCTGAAATTTAATAAGCGTGACAAAGTCTGAAAAACTGATTTTGCATCAGCCGTTTATCCCCAAATCGGATCATCACCAAAATGTTCCTTCCAGTATTCCATTGATCGGGAAATATGCCGTTTATTGTTCCCTTCATCGGTAAAGGTGATCGGGTAATTCATACAGTAATCAACAAGGATCTCATATGCTTCTTTGTACCGTATCATCATCTCATGGGACTCATCAGGTTCATGTACTGATACATCCGGGTGCCATTCCCTGACTAATTCATGATATCTTTTCCTTATCTCCATCAGGCTGGCTTTATTAGAGAATCCAAGTAATTTTGCGGCTTGTTGTATAGAAATCTCCGGTGTCGTTATCATAATGAGGGGCTCTCAGGATATTAGGTGACTGAGAGTAATAATGATGCATAATTATTGCATTGTATCTTTGGAGAAAATTTTTGATTGCATCATCTCCAGAAGTTCACTCGTGCCAGATACCATATGTGCACCGTTTGACAAAAGTCTTTTTATGGTATCGGTTGCGACTCCGCTTGTAAAATCCGGAAGATATGGTTCTGATGAAGGGAGAATGCAAATTATCTTTTTTGGATTAATCTGTTCAAGAACTCTGATATTTGGGTAATTCCCCCACCCGACCGGCATTGATGTCACGATGACAACATCAGCTTTTTGTACTTGTTCGGTCAGTTTTTCTTCCATTTCCAGGGAGAGACGGGAGAAAGGTGGTTCTGCAAGAGTCGGGATATCATACCTTCTTGCCATGAGGCAGTCTGAATCATTTTCACCCAATACTCCGCAACTGAGTGAATATCCGGATCTGCTCAGAAGTGAGATAAGGTATGAACCCGTTC
>CAYWHV010000209.1:1938-4993 GCA_964458045.1 uncultured Methanospirillum sp. | reverse complement strand
GCGTGACCTTCTGGTTGCCTGGCTTGCTCTTTCTGCTGCATTTTCTATTGCGATGATTAAGAGGTTCAATGATACACCAATTGTTAATGGAGACCCAATAATTATTGCGAGTTTTTTCATTATCTCCCTTTTGACAGCAGGAATCGCTTTCATTGTACATGAAATGGCCCACAAATTTACTGCTATAAAATTTGGGTACTGGGCAGAATTTCAGATGAACAGCATGATGCTGGTGGTAGCTGTCGCCATGGCTGCACTCGCAGGGATTGTCTTTGCCGCTCCGGGAGCGACCATGATCTACGGGAGCTCTATATCCCGGGAAGAGAACGGGAAAATATCCCTTGCCGGTCCGGTAAGTAATCTCATTCTTCTGATACCCTTCGCCGCTCTGATATTTGTCGGACAATCAGCAGGGTCTGGTATCCTTGCGATCATCGGTCTGGTGGGTGTAAATGTCAATGCGATGATTGCAGCATTTAACCTGCTTCCCGTCGGACCTCTGGACGGGGCAAAGATATTGAGCTGGAACCCAATCGTTTTCGCCGGTGTGGCGCTCATTGCATTTGGTATCCTCTTTGGATCACTGAGCGGGTTTTTCTAAAACGGAGCACAGTAAAATCCCAGCGTGGATTTTATCAATCTCCCTCACTCATGTATGATTTATGAAAGTAGTTGCATTTCTTGGGAGTCCCCGTCCGGATGGTAATTCGGAACATCTTGTCCGCCGGGTTTTTGACATTCTGGAGTCCAACGGCATAGAGACAGAGATGGTCCGCATCGGAGGAAAGCCATTGCACGGGTGTCTTGCCTGTATGAAGTGTTATGAAACCAGGAACGGGCAATGTGCGAACCAGACCGATGATCTGAACGATTATGTTGAAAAGATGCGGGAGGCCGATGGGATAATCTTCGCGTCACCGACCTACTTCGCAGACGTTACCGCCGAGATGAAGGCACTTATCGATAGAACCGGTATGCTGAGCCGGTCAGGTGGTGACTTCCTCAGGTTCAAAGTGGGTGCAGCAGTCATATCGGTCAGAAGAGGGGGAGCCATTCATGCGTTTGACACGATCAACCATCTGTTCCTGATGTGCCAGATGATAGTTCCCGGATCATCGTACTGGAATGTGGGCCTTGGAAGACTTCCGGGAGAGGTCGACTCAGATGATGAAGGAATGGAATGCATGGAAACCCTTGGAATCAATATGACCTGGCTGCTCAGCCGGATCGCTGAATAAATCCCTTTTTTTCCTGCCGACCAGCTAGCATATCAGGTACCAGGCTGAGGTATGTGCTAGTCATGGCACTTGAAGAAGAGATATGGTTTTCTTCCGAAGAAGAAGCACAGAATTGTGTAAAGATATTTAAAAAACTGAACATCTCCGCGAATATGAAGCCACGAGTGGAACTCGAAACCAGGGTTATGTACAAGGCACCCTTCTCTGCATTTAAAGGGCTCATCGAAGAGGAGATTTCACGCATCCGGGATGCCGGTGAAGAAGGATTTGAAGAGATAGTTCAGGCTTTTGAAGAGGGTTTGCAGGTTCTCATCAGCGAAAGAGACACCCTGGAGCAGACATTAGCCAGTCATAAACCAGGAGATCACATCAGCACAAAAGTATTCGAAGTCCTCATCCGCGACGGAGGTATGCCGGAAAACGAAGAGGATATGGAGGCATTTTTAAGAGAAGCCACCGTCACACGAATTCTGGAACTCAATGACCTTCTTGACATCGATGAGGAGGGCATGATACTCGCCCGAACCATTGCACCTGATGATGCAGTCATGTCCCTGTTTGGTGATGAACTCCCCCCGTTCAGAGAGGAGGACCTACAAAAGTGGGAGATCATCCGGAGTCTTGAGGCACGCGAAACCTATATCTATGTCGTCACCGCCGGACTTGACGTCATATACCTTGAAGATCTGACAGAGCTTGAAGATTATTTCTCAGAGTCAGGAAATGAGGAAGAAACAGATCACTTCTTCGCCAACCTCCAGGTGAAACAGGTATTAGTCGCCGAGATCCTGGGCATCATTCAGAAAGACGGCCGGGCATCAAAAGAGCAGATCATGTCAGAATTTATTCATAAGACCCTGCCGATTGAGGATGATAAACTCAGTATCGGCTTTCACCTTTCACCAGGATTTATTGAATCAGTCCTCAATGACATGAAAAAACTGGGAATTCTGAAAGGGAAAGATTCAAAACTGAAACTTGTGGTCTGATCTCATCAGACTCTTATTTTTCCAGCATTCTTTTTCCATTCACCGGAAAGCAGGTATTGTGGATTGAAGAGGGCAGTCAGACGGAAGACGATAGAATCTGCCTGACCCCCGTCGATGATCGTCCGGATGAGATCCTCAAAATCTATCCAGACAAGGTCATCATCACCTGCTGCAAACTGTCGTCCATTCTGGTGCAGGAATGTGTCAAGTGAAATTTTCATAAACCCGAGCATGAAATTATTCTGGATTTTTGCATCCGAACGGTCAAGATGAGAGACGACATGATCAGGGACCTCCATGATCCCGTACACATCATCAACCAGGATGCCGAACCGTGTACTGTGGGCATCTTCAGGGATAAAGACTATAATCTTCTTTTTCGCCCGTTCCTTTCCGAGCGGGATGATTCTTCTGATATCGATGACCTTGATGACGTCAGATCTGATGTTGATGATGCCAGGGATAAAATCCGGTGCGCCAGGGAGGGGATTTTTCACCTGGTCCGGCACTATCTCACGTATATATGAGACCTGTGCCCCGTACAGACCATCTCCGAGGGCGAAAAGCAATAACCGGTGAATAGTATCCTTTTGTGTCGTCATCCCTCAAAACTCCGAGACTGACCGGTATTCATTCAGGACCGGTCTATTGTGGGTAATGTTGGTTCAGGATAGGGATAGGATTTTGCATCAGGCAGGGGAGAATACCGAAGGGTTTGAATACAGGGAACTGATAAGATAAAAACAGAGCGGACTTCAGTAGCATGCAGGATCATCTGACACTCGTTGAGGTATTACTTGGAAGGGACCATTATCTCATTGACGGAGA
>CAYWHV010000209.1:0-1838 GCA_964458045.1 uncultured Methanospirillum sp. | reverse complement strand
GTCAGGACCGTCACATCGTCTGACATCATGCCAGCCGACATATCAGCATGTGATGGGATGGAAGAGTACGTAAAAGGGTTGATCCGGCTGAAGATTGAGTCAGATGGGAAAATGGAAGAGTTGCTCCTTCTCTACCTGAACCTCTATAAAATGCTCACCGACCTGTTACGGGGAAAAATTGCGCGGCCTGCACCTGATTTTTACGTTTGGAGATGGGACAGCGGGGCTGCATCCTCATAGTATCTGTCTGACACCCATTCCGGTCTGCTGTGTCATATCACTTTTTTGAGCCATACATCCATGTACTACCCATGAGCTGGAGTCCGGTAACACTCGAGAACTGGCTGATAAGACAGAAAGGCACGCTTGATGAAGTCAGGGGGCCGGTTGAGGCGATCATCTCGGAAGTCAGAACTCGTGGTGATGCAGCGCTCCTTGATTTTGCAGAAAAATTCGACGGAGTCCGGCCTGAAGCGGTCAGACTGAACGAAGAGGACTGGGATGCAGCATATGATGAGGTATCGCCTGAGTTAGCCGAGGCATTATCTGAAGCATATGCACGAATAAGCAGGTTCCACGAACTCCAGCGCCGTGAGGACTTCTGGATAACAGAAACAGAGCCCGGAATCTCCCTGGGGGTAAAGACAACCCCGCTCTCACGGATTGGTATGTATGTCCCGGGCGGGAGAGCAAGTTACCCCTCAACTGCACTCATGTGTGCCATCCCGGCAAAGGTCGCCGGCGTACAGGAGGTAATATGTTGTACACCCCCGCCGGTTCATCCATTAACCCTGGTTGCCTGTGATATCGCCGGAGTTGACGAGGTGTACCTGACCGGAGGAGCACAGGCTGTTGCTGCCATGGCATATGGTACAGAAAGTATGGCTCCGGTCGAGAAGATCGTCGGTCCCGGGAACCGGTATGTAACTGCAGCGAAAATGATGGTTCGCGATACCGTGGAGATTGACTTTCCGGCAGGCCCGTCGGAGATCGCCATCATTGCCGATGAAGATGCCAGACCGGACTTTATTGCTGCTGACATCCTTGCCCAGTCAGAACATGACCCACTTGCGGCATCCATGCTGATAACCCCGAGTGTGAAGCTCGCTGAGGAGGTGGGGAAGTGGGTTTCCCGACTGACAGCTGATGCTGACCGGAAAGAGATCATAACACAGTCTCTTGAGCGGTCAGGATATCTTATTGTGAAAGATCTTGAAGAGGCAGTCCGTGCATCAAACAGGATCGCTCCCGAACACCTTGCAGTACAGGTCAGAGATCCCCTCTCCCTGCTTGGAAAAATTAAGAATGCAGGATCGATATTTATCGGTCCCTATGCTGCAGTTGCCTGCGGTGATTATGCATCCGGAACAAACCATGTTCTCCCAACCGCCGGCAATGCCCGGTACTATTCTGGTCTGAATGTTGCACATTTCACCAAGACATCCACAA
The DNA here is from genome assembly GCA_964458045.1 of uncultured Methanospirillum sp. Taxonomy (GTDB): domain Archaea; phylum Halobacteriota; class Methanomicrobia; order Methanomicrobiales; family Methanospirillaceae; genus Methanospirillum. The sequence continues at coordinate 389 of CAYWHV010000209.1, read as the reverse complement.
TCCAGATGATTGACCGTGAGGGATTAGAGATGATTGGAGATATTGTGGAGACGATAGCAGAGGCCGAGGGGCTGTCAGCTCATGCAGATTCAGTCAGAATCAGGCGAACATCCCCCAGGTAAAATGAATCACCCCTTTTTTATGAACTGTCGTGATTGAGGTTAATTGCCGAATCGAACCCTGAAGAGGGTGACCATCATGGAGAGCGTATCTGACAGCCGGAGCCTGGAATCCTGAGTATCATTCCAGATAACCGGGACTTCGATGAGTGAGTACCCCTTTTTTGACAGATGCCAGAGGAGTTCCACATCAAACTCAAATCCTGTTGAGCGGAGATCAGGAAGAACTGCATCAATTGCCTCTTTTTTAAAAATTTTCGCGCCACACTG
>CAYWHV010000208.1:0-5014 GCA_964458045.1 uncultured Methanospirillum sp. | reverse complement strand
GAATATTCCAGAAAAACGGCAGCATTTTACGAAGAAGAGTTTGGTATTCCGTTTGTTTTTTCACCGTCTGGAGCACCGATTGGTTTTGGTCCGACAGAGGCATGGATTAACACGGTTGCAGAGGCAACGGGACAGGATCCTGCACCTGCAATTGCATACCTTCGAAAAAAAAGAACCCATGCATTTCACCAATTGTCCAGGTATCACCATGAGGCCGGGTTTCCAAAAGGGGCTTCTTGTGCTGTTCGTGGAGATTCTTCTATTGTATATCCCCTGACCGCATGGCTGTATGAATACCTTGGCATGCTGCCGGTATCTGTGAATTGTGCAGACGGGGAAGATTGTGAGATGGTTAAATCTTTGAAAAAATTTTTAGAGACATACCATCTATCCGGTTGTTTTCAGGTGGATGCAAGAAATGTGCCCTCTCATCTCTATTTTGGTGATAGTCTGACCGGAAAAGATCTTGAACTCTCCGGTACATGTACAAAGTCTGGAGAATTATATAACCGGACGACAAATGAGATTTATTTTACCGGGCATACATTTCTTGGAGGATCAGGAGCGTTATGGATCCTGGATCTGGTTTTTGATGCGATACGATACAGATAGTGTTTCCAAAAAATAGGAGAGGTTATAATGTTAATAATATAATGTACCATTAAGAATCATGTCAGAAACCATCGAATGCATATATTCGGGTACCGTTCTCAGGCCCATAAAACCTTTAAATTTAAAAGAAGGAGAGCGGGTAGTTGTACATATAGAGAAAAAATTACCATTCGAAACAATTAAAATTCAAACACCTGTGAGTCGCGAATATATCCGGTCGCTTCGGGACGAGTCATGGATACCTTTATAGATACCTCAATAATCGTCCCCGCGATTATTGAAACCTTAAAACCGCTAAATTAGGGTAGCCTTTACGCCATAAATAATCTCTTTTTCTGAAAATACTCAATCAAAAACCAGAAAGCATATATTAGTGTAATCCCTAATATTAGGTGCATGGAGAGTTGGATCAAAGAGTGGCTCAAACAACAACGGGCCGCGGGAGAGAAGTGCTTGGAAATAAAGGTAATCCAAAACAAGCCATATGTGTACCATTCAACTTCAAGATATGATCCGGTTGAGAAAAAACCAAAAAAAGTCTCAAAATACTTAGGCCGCCTTGACAAGGAATTCGGTATTATCAGAAAAGAGGACAGGTTACCCGGGAAAAAAGTTCAGATCCGATCAATTTTTGAGTATGGAAATGCAGCGATAATTCATGAAGAATTGAAAGAACTTGAAGGCACCTTGAAGAAAGCATTTCCCGACATCTATGCCGAAATTATTGCAATTGTATCTTCTCGGATGGGTGGTTATGTGCCCCTCCGCAGAGTCGACGCGATTTGGAGTAAGTTGTTCAATATGTGGGGAGTAAACCCAGATTGCGAGCCTAAAAATCTCTCAAAAGTTCTTCATAAAATTGGTCAGAATAGATCATCACAACAAAAAGTATTCTCCTATCTTGCCACAATGAGTGAACAACTGATCTATGATCTAAGTTTCATAGAATCTCACTCAACGAATATCTCTTTCAACGAAAATGCTTACGTATCTGAAGGCGTGTATCATCACCATCATCATATCGCTCTATTCTGTAGTTGTGATTCGGGATTACCTGTGATGATCCGTTCAATTCCAGGAAGCGTTAATGATGTAAAAACACTGGAATTATCATTAAAAGAGATTGATATGGATGGAAAAATTTTGCTTCTGGATAGAGGGTTTATTTCGGAGAATAATTATGAAGACCTCCTTTCACGGAAGATTCAATTTATTATGCCATTAAAACGCGATAGCATCCATTATCAAACACGAATCCACCTTAATAGTAACTTCATGTTTCAATCACGGTTAATTCATTCTGGAAAAAGAAAAATAAACGATTATACTCTTTATCAATATGAAGATGAAGACCTTGCATTAGAAGAAAGAAAGACATTATATAAGAGATTTAAAAGAGGGGATATTTCTCGTAATGAATTAAATGAACGACTTAAAAAAGCTGGATTGGTACTTTTTCTCACAACTGTTGATATTCCTGAGCAGGAAGTCTATGAACTCTACAAATCAAGAGACATGGTAGAGAAACATTTTGATACCTTTAAAAATGAACTCCACGCAGACAAGGTATATTTAAGAACGAATGAAGCCCTTTTTGGGCATATTTTCACCTCATTTCTCTCATTGTTTGTCTATCAAAAGATTGTCAACAGATTAAAAGGTGCAAATTTAATTGCTCATTACTCACCTCACGATGTCCTAACAAGGTTTAGTGCCATATATAAATGCAAAGTGGGAGAAAGAGATGAGTTGACGGAGATTCCAAAGAAGGTTCGCGCATTGGCTGAGGATTTGAATTACCATATATTCCCTAATTAAAATCGGTTTTAAGGATTGAAACCCCTGATTCTGATGCAATTCGCGGGTTTATTGAAACGTCTCTAAACCGACTTGTTGTATCCCCAATAATATATCAGGAAGCTCTGCATGTCGGAACTAAAATATTACTCCGTGAACGTTGTGGGATTGAATCTGTCGCTGCTGTCCGCAAATTTATACGGAAAAATGGATACGATTGTATTTTGGATTTTATCGAACGCCTCAATATTTTGTTTATGGATTTTACAATCTATGCCGATAGCACAAATACGTTATTGATATCACAAATTGCAGCGAAATATCATCTTTTGTCTGGTGATGCTCTCATTATTACGACCTGTATGGAAAATAATATTCAGTCCCTGGCATCCTTTGATTCAGATTTTAAAAATATTGATGGAATCTCATTACTATTTCAATAAATTAGCACTATTATTCTTTTCTAAACGGTTACTTTTCTGAATACATACCCTGAAATAACCACAATAATTACAGCAAACAAGGTAAGAATAAGAATCGAAACCACCGGGATGATACCAGTTCCTAACTCCCGTATTGCATCAATTGCATAACTGAGTGGATTTACATGAGCAATCATGCGAAGCCAGTCTGGCATCACCTCATAGGGCATCAGGGCACTTGAAGTAAAAAACAGGGGCATGGTGACCATTGCAGTAAATGCGGCAAATGAGTCATGATCATCGAGGTACAAGGCCACCGTCGTTGAAAATGCTGCGATAAAAACACCAAACAGGAAGAGTATGAGATAAATCATGCCGTACTGGAGGGGGTTTAATATCGAAGCCCCGATGAGTGTTGCCAGGATGAGAATAATACTTGTCTGAATGATCCCCCGGAAAGTGATGAAGAGAATTTTACTGATAAGGATACTTTCACGGGGCACTGGCATGGCAAGGAACTTATTTAAAAATCCAAGCATTTTATCAAACATAAGAAGTGAACCACTCGATATTCCGGCAGTCAAAATGGTCATAACCAAAATACCGGGAGTAATGAAATCCAGGTAATTACCGGTAAACTGGACAGGCAGGGCAAGGCCAACAAAGAGCAACCATGCAGCAGGGAGGACAAGGCTTGAGATTACTCCGACCCGGTACCGGATCCACCTGATGAAATCCCTTTCAATATATGTGAGTACTCCTTTCATGTTCTCCTCCGAAGCATCATCCGGTATTTCCATTCTTCAAATCCCTGCGGTTCTTCCTGCCTTCCTACGGATTGCAGAAAGACATCATCAAGGGAGGGTTCACGGAGTTCCATGGATTTTACCTTGTTTCCTGCACGGGTAAGGGCATCAGCGAGTAATGCGAGGGTTTCTCGCCCATTTTCAGCGGTAAATGAGATCTCATTATCCGAATGGCCGACAAAAATTACACTTCCCTCTTCTATCGGATGGTATTCGCCCTCAATAGTGACAGAAATAACATCTTTCATTAGAAGTGATTTCAGGTCAGATGGTTTTCCGAGGGCTGCAATTTTCCCATGATTGATGATTCCAACCCGGTCGCAGAAGCGATCAGCCTCGTCCATGTAATGGGTGGTTATGAATATTGTCATTCCTTTCCGGTTCAGGGCATGAATATGCTCCCAGATTATCTTTCTGGCTCCCACATCAAGCCCAAGTGTAGGTTCGTCAAGAAAGATAACATCAGGTTCATGAACAAGGGCCTCAGCTAGTTCCAGTCTTCTCCGCATCCCTCCGGAATATGTCTTTGCCAAGTCGTCTGCACGGTCAGATAACTCCATAACACCCAGAAGTTCATCGACCCGTTCCCGTGGATGTGGAATACCATACAATTTTGCAAAGATCATCATATTTTCCCGTCCGGTCAGGTTGGTATCAATGGCCATGTCCTGGGGAACATAACTTAATGAGCCTCTTACTTTATCGGGTTCTTTCCTGGTATCATACCCGCAGATCCATGCCTGACCCTTTGTCTGGGCAAGGAGTGTTGTCAGCATCAGGACAGTTGTGGTTTTTCCGGATCCGTTCGGTCCGAGAAGGCCGAATATTTCTTTGTCTGCCTCCAGTGTCAGATCATCCACTGCACACAGGGTACCAAAATTTTTTGTCAGGTTTTCTGTCTGTATTGCTACCATGAATCAGCACCTCTCCGAAAAAAGGGAAAATGAGTTTTTAAAAAGAACCTCTTCGGATTATTCATTTCAATCCCCCATGCGTTCTAGATACTCCTCTGATTCAAGGAATATATCCTGTAATTTTTTGATTGTCTCATCGTCAGTCTCCCAGAATCCCCGTTCATATGCTTCCAGGAGCCTTCCTGCGATGTTATGCATGGCATATGGATTATTCTCTTCAATCCATTTTCGGTTCTCTTCATCAAAGAGGAAATGTTCAGCAGCAGCCTGGTACTCCCAGTCATCCACGGCATCGGAGGTCACATCCCACCCAAAAGTATATTCAATGGTGTTCATGACCTCCTGCACACCCCTGAAACCGTGCGGCTTTAATCCGTCTATCCAGCGGGGATTGAGTACCCTGCTCCGGAAAATAAATCTGATCTCTTCTTCAAGCAGGCGTGTTTTGACATTTTTAGGATCT
>CAYWHV010000207.1:0-5019 GCA_964458045.1 uncultured Methanospirillum sp. | reverse complement strand
GATGGGGAGATCCGGTACCAGGTGTTTAATGATGACCATGTACCTGGTAAATATCGGGTGAACGGGGTGGTGAGTAATATGCCGGAATTTTACGATGCTTTTCCGGAGATAGATTTGAATAACCGGTTATATCGTGAACCTGATAAGCGACTGGAGATTTGGTGATGTGTAGATATAATAAGGGATGATTATCATTTTTCTTTTCTTACTCTTTGAAAAGAGAATGGGTTCTGTAGGTATTCTGGATTAATTTGTAATTAAAGAGTCCCAGTTGCTGTATTCTTATTCTTTTTGGGTTGATTGGAACTACCTGGAACACCCATTCCATAATTATGTGGAAGAACAGATTCCCCCCAGACAGTCTGAAGATCCCAATTTCTACAAAGATGAGTAAGGGGATCATAACAGATTGGACCGAGAGAACTCGTTTTACAACATTTTTCATCAGGGGAGCAACACATATCCCCGCACTCTTCACTCCCGAAACAGGGATTAGATGGTTGGGAGCCTGATTGGATAATTTGTGTTGTTTTCTTGGTAAGATTCTGGTTTAGTTCATCGAGTATTTCTTTTGCAACGGCGCTTTCTGGATCATATATCAAAGTCTGTTCTAGTGCCTTAATCGCTTCTTCATATCTTCCGATCTCGTTAAGCGCCTTCCCCTTCATTGACAAGACAAAACCAGGATCGTAATCATCAGATTTGATCTCCAATAACCTATCAAATACCTCAATTGCTTTTTCATATTCTTTTGATTCAAATAAAGTGAGTCCTTTGAATAATAATTCATTCACCCCTTCTGTATTGGTATTATTCAGTTTCTTCTGTAATTTTTCCTTATTATCACTTGCCTCTGTATTTTCCGGATCAATGTTTAGAGACTGTTCATATGCTTCGATAGCCTCATCATACTGGTCGAGGTTTTCCAATGCAAATCCCTTGTAACTCCATGCATAGGCATTCTCCGGATCATATGTCAGAGCCTTTTCAAGTGTTTTAATCGCCTCATCGTACTTTCCGATCTCATTAAGTGACTTCCCTTTCAGAGATAAGACAAAACCTGGATCATAGTCTTCTGATTTAATTTCAAGCAATGTGTCAAACACTTCAATAGCTTCTTCATATTTTTTTGACTCAACTAAGGTAAGCCCTTTCAGAAACAATTCACCAGCCGACTCAGTATTGGTATTATTTTGGTTCTTCAGAACTTTCTCCCTGCCCTCTTTTGCCATCAATAACTCCGGGTCAATCTTCAGGGCGTTATCAAATGCCACCAATGCTTCATCAAATCTGCCAAGATCATATAAGGCATACCCTTTGTTATTCCATGCCATTTCATTTTCTGAATTGAATTCAATCGCCATTTCGTACGCTTTAATCGCTTCTTCGTGACGACCCAGCCCATCAAGGGCAAATCCCTTGTTATTCCATGCCATGGAATGTTCTTTATCGAATAAAAGTGCCTGATCAAACGCCTCAATCGCCTCTTTGAATTTTCCAAGACGAGAAAGGGTTACTCCCTTATTATTCCATGCATGGGCGAATTCTGGATCTATATTCAGAGCCTTATCAAATGCTTTTATTGCATCTTCAGATTGGCCAAGGTTATCCAGGGCAAATCCCTTGTTATTCCATGCTTCTTTCAATTTCGGATCTATTTTTATTGCCTGTTCAAGTGTCTGATTGGCTTTTTCATACCGGCCCAGGTTCATCAAAACAGATCCTTTATTATTCCATGCCTCTTTTAAATCTGGATCTAACTTCAAGGCTTTATCGTATGCAAGAATTGCCTCTTCAAACCTGCTTTGCTGCTCTAAGGAAACCCCCCTCATAAACCATGTTTTAGAATGTTCTGGGATTATTTCTATGGCCCGATAAGTCTCTAACAGAAGTTTTTCATATTGTTCACTCTCCCAAAGTACCAGAAAATATCCTTCCCATGCATCAGTATTCTTCTGATCCTGATCTATCGCTTGTATAAACGCTTCTTCAGCCTCTCTCCAGTTCTCTGCCTTCAGTTGAGCCTTGCCGATAGCTATCCATGATTCGGCATCCTGTGGATTAACATTTATTGCTTCTTCCTTTTCGGTAATAAATGAAGGAGTTTCAGGGACATCGGCCACATATGCTTCCAGATCTATGGTGAGTATATCACCGGAGAAGAGGCCTTTGGTTTTCGATGCTGTTCCGGGTACAATAAAAAGTGCGGTAATACAGAGGAGGACCATAGCCAGACAGATATTTCGAAAAGGATCCATGATTCTATGTCAGCAGAGAGGGAATATAAACGTTCGGAATTTAAACTAACGAATCTTTTACTAATCTTTGATAATTTAAATTATCTGTATTGTCGATAAATATAGAAAAAACCGGATCTATTAAGGGTGCTTCACACTCTGATTATAAAACAATGGTGATAGAGGAAAAAGGCAATGATAATGGTTAATTGCTACGTTTACCTTTCGCTGTATCCAACAAGGTTTTTACCTTGGAGTTACCTGGTTCTATCGTTAATGCCTCCTCATATGCCTGAATGGCTTTTTCATATCTGCCCAGTTCAAACAGGACATTCCCCATATCTATCCAGTCCTGAACTGAAAAAGTTGAACCTTCAACTGGTGTTGCGTTGACAGGCTTTGTCATTTCATCATTTTCAGGTAGGTTTGTGATCCCACTTATCAACCCAATTGAAGGGCTACTTTTGGCCCTGTCATACGCTACAATAGCTTCATCATACCGGTCAAGATTATATAAGGCGTGTCCTTTGTAAAGCCATGCATCAGCAAAATCCGGATTGCTACTAATTGCCTGTTCCGTTTCTGAGAGGAGATCTTCATATTGTTCCCTATATTTTAATATAAAAAAGAAATTTTCCCATATTTCCTCTTTCGGGTTAATTGTTAATGCCTGGTTGAATGCCGTTCGTCCCTCATTAAACCGGTCCAACGAATATAATGCCTGTCCCTTTTTCCACCATGTATCTGCGTCTTCCGTGTTGATCTTCAATATCTGGTCGAATACTTCTATTGCTTCGTTATACCTATGAGCAGAGTATAAGGCTTCACCTTTTTTCTTCAATAAATCGATATCTTCTGGATTAATCTTCAATTCTTGGTCATACGTTATAATTTCATCTTCTTTTTTCTGATTAATTTTATTGAATACCGGAGCAATAAGCCCCCCTTTCGGGCGTAATATTTTGGCCTTCTCGAAGGTCTCATTAGCTAAATCAAACCTTCCAAGATTGTATAAGGCCTCACCTTTATATTGCCATGCTTCTTCGAATTCAGGATGAATGTTAATTGCCTGTTCTGTTTTGGTGAGGAGATCTTCATACCGTTCAGTAATATTCAGGATTTCAAAGAAATTCTCCCATGTAGCCTCTCCCGGATAAATATCCAATGCCTGGTTGTATGCTGCACTTCCCTCTTCATATCTTTCAAGTTTGTATAAAGCATTTCCCTTTTTCATCCATGCATCGATATCTTCTGAATTAATCTTCAATGCCTGGTCATATGCTTTAATTGACTCTTCATACCGGTCAAGATAGTCTAAAGCTTCTCCCTTGTTCATCCATGCATTGAAATCTTCTGGGTTAATCTTCAATACCTGGTCAGATTCCAAAATCGTCACTACTTTGCCTGCTTCAAAAGAGTCAATATATTGGCCAAGTTCGAATAAAATATTGCTCTTATTCTTCCATGCTAACGTATATTCCGGATCTATCCTGATGGCCTGATCATATGCATCAACCGCCTCTTCATAGAGGCCAATTTCTTGTAAAGCAATCCCTTTTCCATTCCATGCAAATGCATATTCCGGATCTATCCCAATGGCCCGATTATATGCATCTACTGCTATTTTATTCTGTCCAAGTTTATTCAGGGCATTCCCCTTATTATACCACACATCAGCTAATTTTGGATCAATCTTCAGAGCTGTATCATATGCTACAATCGCTTCATCAGACCGTAATAGATTATCCAGGGCAATTCCTTTTCCATTCCATGCATATGCATATTCTGGATCAATCCCGATGGCCCGTTCATATGCCATAATCGCCTCTTCATTCCGATCTAATTTATTTAAGGCAAATCCTTTATTGTTCCAAGCGTAGGCATAATTCGGATCAATCTTCAGGGCCTTGTCGTATGCTGCAATCGCTTCTTCAAACCTGTCAAGTTCTGTTAAGGCAAAACCATTATAAAAACAGGCTTTTGCATTCTGTGGATTAATCCCAATTGCCCGATTAGTTTCGGATAGGAGATCCTCATTTCGTTCAGTTGTTGCCAGTACCAGAAAATATCCTTCCCATGCACTTGTATTTTTTGGATCCTGATCAATTGCACGTGTAAATGCTTCTTCAGCTGCTCTCCAGTTTTCTGCCTTCAGTTGTGCCTTCCCGATTGCTACCCATGATTCGGCATCCTGCGGGTTAACCTTCACTGCCTCTTCCTTTTCAGTAATGAATGAAGGATTGTCAGGGACATCGGCAACATAGGTCTCCAGATTAATTGTAAGGATCTCTCCTGACCAGAGACCTTTACTCTTACTTGCCATTCCAGGTGTGATGCAAAGTCCTGTAATACAGAGCAATAGTACTGTTAGACAGAAAAACCGGTAAGCGTACATGATACTATGTCTGCAAAGAAGGGTTAAAATGTTGGCTTTTCTTTTTGAGGCCAGTTTAAAAAAATAGCGGTCAGAAAAGCAAGAGTGATTAAACCCGAATTTGTGTCATCACAATGCAGGCATGTGATGACCTGGGGGTTAATTAGCTTATCGAAAATGGGATTTTCTGATTCATTCCCAAAATAAAATGAAATTTTTGATATTATTTTAAAATCCTGTTAATTCAGTCAGTCTGTCTCTGACTTTTCTATGTTCTGAGTTAATCGGATCTAGTCTCACTATCTTATCATATATTTCTAATGCATCCTTATAATTACCCTTTTTTGCGAGAATCAATCCTTTTCCTTCCAAACCCAATACAAAATCAGGGTCATACTCAACTGATTT